>JAFDCA010000634.1 GCA_019313025.1 Deltaproteobacteria bacterium | reverse complement strand
ATTGAAGCGGTCAAAGAAGAAATTGCCAAAGCTGAAGAAAGCCGGAAAGCTGAGACAGAATCACCTGACGAAAGCGCTGATGCTGAGTCTGAAGCTGAACCGAAGGCTGTAGCGGAGGTTGTTGCGGAAGCCGAATCCAATACTGATGATGAACCAGAATCTGAAACATAAGAAAAGTAAAATCATTTTAGGCTTTTATCCGTTTGAGATGGATTAATAAAACTCTCGCAAGCTCCGTTATAGCAAGATTTCAGCTTTGCTCTAAAAAACTTGCGATATATTTATGGAATGAGAACACGGAGGAGTTATTAAATGTCTACAAATTTTGTCTCCCGAAAAAAAAGAATCGGTACCAGAAGGAAAAAAAGAGTGTTTCATCGACGTAAAGTATGTCGCTTCTGTGCCGACGCCACTCTTGTTATAGATTACAAAGATACTAAATCGTTACGTTACTTTACAACAGAACGAGGTAAGATCATCCCAAGACGAATATCCGGAACATGTGCAAAACATCAGCGTGCCTTGACCCATGCAATTAAACGTGCCCGAACCATTGCCCTTATGCCGTTTGTAGGTACAACAGAATATAATTAATCCAGACCTTTTAAAACTTTTTGGAATCAAGAAAATGGTCTGGTTGGACTATTTAACTCGAACATCGCCCCAGTGAAATAGAAAAAAGTTTTACGGGGTAAAAATATTGGAATGATGAGATAATTGCCCGGTGAAATTAAATTTTTACCGGATATAAATGAAAGGATAACCATTCTGCCCCCTGGGAGAAAAAGGGTAGTGCTTCAAACCATTTCAAGGGATGTCTCAAAGGATATTATTAGCGGTATTGCGCTAACAAGCCTTATCTTTGCAATATCGATCTACATCCCGATTGTCGGTTTTTTCTGTGCTCTGTTTATCCCGTTACCCACGCTTATCTATCGATCAAAACTGGGCAGAACAACAGGAACGATAATCCCGGTCATCGCCACCATAATAATGGCCGTTATTCTGGGCGGCCTATCCATTGATATTCTGTTTTTTTTTGAGCTTCTTTTACTTGGCTTTGTCTTGAGTGAACTGTTAGAGCTGAACCTTTCTATCGAAAAAACAATATTATATGCGTGCGGCTCGGTGATCATCACGGGTATTATCTGCTTGCTATTTTACAGCAATTTGGCCGACAAAGGAATATATGCGCTTGTTTCGGAATATGTGAGTAAAAATCTTGAGCTCACGTTGTCTCTTTATGAAAATATGGGAATGAAACAAGAAAGCATTCAAATGATATCAACTTCATTGGATAATATTAAGTATGTTTTTATTAGGATCATTCCCGCGCTTGTGGTGGCTTCAACGTTGTTTATATCTTGGATAAATCTGCTTCTCTCAAAATCCATATTTAGAAACTGGAACCTTTTTTATCCTGATTTTGGACCTCTTAAGCTTTGGAAGGCACCTGAACTTCTTGTCTGGATTATGATAGGATGCGGCAGTTTACTTCTTATCCCGAACAAAACCTTTAAGATTTTAGGCTTAAACGGTCTGTTAATTCTGATAACCGTATATTTTTTTCAGGGCATGGCGATCATATCCTTTTATTTTGAGAAAAAGAAATTGCCTCGACTTCTACGATTTTTTTTATACAGTCTTATCGCTTTACAGCAGATCGTTCTTCTTGTTGTCATCGGTCTTGGTTTTTTTGATATGTGGCTAAATTTTAGAAAATTGGAGATAAGCAAGAACAATTAGAGACTTCGTTTAATTGCCTTTATTGATTACAACGAATTAAATAAATATCAAAACGTTTCATTCGTGGAGGTTTGTAATGAAAATAATTTTAAAAGAAACCATTGAATCATTAGGAATAATTGGTAGTGAGGTAACTGTAAAGGACGGCTATGCACGTAACTATCTCTTGCCTCAAAACAAAGCTGTTCCGGCAACCCCCCAAAATCGAAAGATGATGGAGAAAGAGAGAGCCAAATTCGAAATCCAAATTGCCAAGGAAAAAGAATTGGCAGAAGAGATGGCCAAAAGGATCGAAGGTGTGGTTTGCAAAATTTCAGCAAAGGTCAGCGAAGAGGATCGTCTGTATGGTTCTGTTTCAACTCGAAATATTTCAGATGCCCTTGCAAGTCAGGACATCTACGTCGAGAAAAAGATGATTTTACTCAATGAACCCATTAAAAATATCGGTACTTTCAAGGTCCCTATTCGGGTTTACAAGGGCGTTAAACCTGAAATTATCGTTGAAGTCACGCCGGAATAAGGTGAGTTCTTATGGCCGAAAACCCTCTTAAAATCGAAAAAGACCCCTCGTTTTATCATGTTCCGCCCCAGAGCCTTGAAGCGGAAGAGTCTATTTTAAGTGCAATCCTGGTGGATAACGATACATTGCCTGAAATCCTTGAGATACTGTCTCCTCAAGACTTTTACAGATCTTCTCATCAAAAACTATTCACTGCCATCACCGAACTTTTTTCAAAAGATGAGCCTGTCGATCTGGTAACGTTGACCAATATATTAAGGAAACGAGGTTGGTTGGAGGGAATCGGAGGGGCCGCATATCTTGCAAATCTCGTCGACACGGTCCCACTTGCTGTAAATGCCCAATAATACGCCAAGATCATTCATGAAAAGGCCTGTTTAAGAAGGCTCATTGAAAAAACCAATGTCATCGCCAAACGATGTTTCGAGGATCGAGGTGATGTTGAAGGTGTCATCGATTTTGCTGAAAGTTCCATTTTTGAAATATCAGAAAAAAAGATCAGGCCGGCATTCTACCCGATTGGCAAAATAATTGAGGTCAACATTGATGCCCTCGAAGAGCGACAAGGGAACAAGGCTCTTGTAACCGGTGTTCCCACAGGCTTTACCAAGTTTGACGAGTTAACCGCCGGTTTACAAAAATCCGACCTTGTTATTCTCGCTGGTCGCCCTGGAATGGGGAAAACAGCTCTTGCTTTGAACATTGCAAAGAATTCGGCGGTGGATACCAATATCCCTGTGGCAATATTCTCCCTGGAAATGTCCAAGGAACAACTGTCATTTCGAATGCTCAGCAGTGAGGCAAGAATTGATTCATCACGTTTGAGAAGGGGATTCATAACCCAGGATGATTGGATAAAGATAACAGACGCCGCCGGATCTTTATCTCAGGCGCCGATTTTTATTGATGACTCTCCTAATATTACCGTATTGGAAATCAGGGCAAAATCACGTCGATTAAAAATGGAGAACAATATCGGCCTTATTATCATCGATTATCTCCAGCTTATGAAAGGCCGTGCATCAGCTGAACGCCGAGACCTTGAAATCTCGGAAATTTCACGATCCCTAAAAGCCCTTGCCAAAGAGCTTGACATTCCCGTCTTGGCACTCTCCCAGTTGAACAGAAAATTGGAAGAACGAAGTGATAAACGACCCCAGCTTGCAGATTTGAGAGAATCCGGCGCCCTTGAACAGGATGCTGATGTCGTCGCTTTTATTTATAGAGATGAATTATATAACAAAGATGAAAACAACCCCAATAAAGGAAAAGCAGAAATAATACTCGCCAAACAGCGAAACGGACCTACCGGGATCGCCATGCTGACATTCTTGGATACGTATACCCGCTTTGAAAATTACAGACCGAGGGAATAGTCTTTAATCCAACTAACTAATATGAAAAAACTTTTTGGGAATATTGTCGGGCTTAAAGCCAGCCATATCCGTAAACTAGAAAATTTCTATCGCCGTCGCCTTCCACCCGGATTCCTAATCACTTTTGAACTCGCTCGTGATATCAGCAGACTTTCCCATGAAATTCGCCGTCAAATAGGTCTTCTCATCAATCGTCAAGGAAAAATAGCCTACGTTATTGTGGGTGATCATCAAAAAATAGTGATTCCCCATATCCATGATTATCGCGTTGCTCCCGGTCGTTTGAGAGGGCTCAGATGCATACACACCCATCTCAACAATGAACCTCTTACAACAGACGACCTCACCGATCTTGCTCTTTTGAGACTGGACCTAATGGCTGCAATCACCATGACCGAAGCCGGACATTTTCATAAGGCATATGTTGGACATATCTTGCCCAAAAGCCCTTATGGGAAACCGTTTCAACTCTTAAATCCTCTGAACCCCGGCGATCTCAATATCGAATGCCTTGAGCTGATCCATTCCCTTGAAACGGAACTTGCCCACGCAACGTCCTTATATGAAGGAGACATGGGCAAAGAAAGGGCGCTTCTCGTCAGTGTCACCACAGCACACAGAAAAAGTGCCATGTCTTCTCTGGAAGAGTTGGAAGATCTTGCAATATCCAGCGGTATTGAAGTGGTGGAAAAAATACTCCAACTTCGCCGGAAGGTAAATTCAAAATTTCTTATGGGTCCCGGAAAACTTCAGTAGTTGATTATATCGGCGCTTCAGAAAGGCGCAACACTCATCATCTTTGATCAAGAAT
>JAFDCA010000633.1 GCA_019313025.1 Deltaproteobacteria bacterium | reverse complement strand
GTCTGGTTTCTATTCTTTCTGCATCGATCCAGAGACCTTCCAGATCGTAGAAGGCACGCACCGGCTCATAAAAAACGTGAATGATGACATGACCGTAATCGAGTAAAACCCAGTGTCCTTCTTTTTTCCCCTCAACACTCAGCGGTTTAATGGCGTGTTCTTTCAGGTTTACCTGTATATGTTCCGCGATGGCTGAAACCTGACGGTTGGAACGACCACTACAGATGATAAAAATGTCGGCCACAGAAGTGAGGTCTCGAACATCAAGCACCACCAAATCTAGTGCTTTTTTTCCCATAACGGCGTTGATGTAAAGACCAAGAGTAGGGTCCAAGGAATTGCCGGGCGTATTTGTCATAGGTAAAGTCCTTTGGTTTTTATAAAATCTTCGATGATTTCTGGTACCAGTTGTTTAATGGAACGTCCTTCTCTGATGTTTCTTCGAATGCTTGTTGATGAAATATTCACAGGTGTGACATTGTATACAAAAATCGGTTGATTTTTATCATGCACGAAAGAGGATTGAGTTAAGGAGAATGTATATCCTTTTGAGATTTTGGATTGAAGATAATTTTTTAGAGATTTCCACTCCAACTTGGTGCTGTTTTCTCCGTTGATGGTTCGAGACATAACAATAAAGGGAATGAGTAGAAAAAGGTCCTTATAGGATTTCCAAGTGTCTATTTCTAAAAAAGCATCCAGCCCAACGATAAGA
The DNA here is from genome assembly GCA_019313025.1 of Deltaproteobacteria bacterium. The sequence continues at coordinate 3,050 of JAFDCA010000633.1, read as the reverse complement.
AAAAGATCCGTATTTTCTGATAAAATCGATTTAAAATGGCGAACCGTATCGATCGTGTAGGAAGGGCCCGAACGTTTCAACTCAACATCCGAGATCATAAAACTCGGGTCGTCTGAAAAGGCGAGTCGAATCATCTCAAGACGGTCTTCGGCATCCGCCACGCCGTCCAGTTCCTTGTGTGGTGGCAGGGCGGACGGAATAATCAGAATTTTATCCAGGTCAAAATCCGCTTTAACCTCTCGAACAACCTGCACATGTCCCAGATGAATCGGGTTAAACGTACCTCCAAAAATTCCTATACGTCTCAAAAATTCCCCGCTTTTTCAGCTATGTCCTTATCTGTCCATCCCCGAACACGACAAACTTGGTGGTGGTCAGTTCTTCCACCCCCATGGGGCCAAAAGCATGGAGCTTTGATGTGCTGATGCCGATTTCCGCACCCAGACCCAGTTCACCACCGTCATTAAACCGCGTGGATGCATTGACAAGCACCACTGAAGAATCGGTTTCACGGACAAAGCGTTTGGCCCGTTTATAATCGCGCGTCACAATGGATTCCGTATGTTTTGAACCATATTTTGAAATGTGAGAGATGGCCTGATCCATGTCATCGACCACCCTGACAGCCAGGATAAGATCGAGGTATTCTTCCGGCCAGTCGGCTTGTTCTGCTTTAAATGTCATTGGCAGGATTCGACAGGTTTTGGGACAACCCCTGATTTCAACCCCCGCGCTTGTGAGACGTTTTGCCATTTTTGGCAAAAATTCTTTTGCGATGGATCGATGCACAAGCATGGTTTCCATGGCATTGCACACTCCCGGGCGCTGAACCTTGGCATTAAAGCAGATTTCTTCGGCCATATTTAGATCCGCGCCTTCGTCCACATACACATGGCATACGCCTTTGTAGTGTTTCAGGACCGGTATGGTTGAATGCTCTACAACAAAACGGATTAACCCTTCTCCACCACGGGGGATAATCAGATCGATAAATTCTTCCTGATTTAAAAGGATATTGACCGCTTTTCGATCTCGTACAGGAACGATTTGGACGGCGGTTTCAGGAAGGCCATTTTCACCGAGAACCTTTCGGATAATGTCGGCCAGGGACTGATTCGAATAAAGCGCTTCAGATCCGCCCCGAAGTATGACGGCATTGCCGGCTTTCAGGCAGAGGCCGGCGGCGTCGATGGTCACATTGGGTCGTGATTCATAGATAATGCCGATGACACCCAGCGGTATACGCATTCGTGATACTTCCAGACCATTGGGCCTCAGCCAGGTTTTGCTTAAAGCACCTACCGGATCATTGAGCCCCGCGACCTCCCGCAATCCCTTTGCCATGGCATTAATGGTTGCATCCGACACCGTGAGTCGGTCAATCATGGCATTGGAAAGTCCCTTTTCATTCGCTCGGTCAAGATCTTTTTGGTTGGCTTTTTTGATACGGGACGCATTTTTCTCAATTTGATTGGCCATACCGAGCAGAACAGTATTTTTTTTATTTGAAGCGCACTTGGACATCTCCGTGGCAGCCGCCCGGGCTGCTTTGGCCATGTTTATGATGGTTGTTTCCATTGACATTTCATTTTTCCTTTAAAGACAAATTATCACAAATTGCATTCCGCAGTAACCGCAAGGTTATCCCGATGAATCACATCGTCGTAGGGTTTATGTCCCAGACGGCTTTTAATCTGGCTCGATTTAAGTCCCATGATTTTTCGGATATCTGTTGAACTGTAATTAACAAGACCGCTACCCAGAGTTTCATCATCTATTTTTTTAAATTCAACCGGATCACCCACGCTAAATTCACCTTCAACTTCCACAATGCCACTTGGCAAAAGGCTTTTGCCCCTGTTTAGGATTGCCTCGGCAGCACCATCATCGATTTTTATAACGCCTTTGGGTTTTAAGGTAAACGCGATCCAACATTTGCGACTTTTCAGTTTTTTCTTTTTTGGTGCAAAAAATGTCCCGATATCTTTGCCGGAGAAAAGCTTTATCAAGACATCCTGCCTGCCGCCATTTGCAATGACCATTGGAATTCCCGCAGAAGTGACTTTTTTTGCGGCATTTATTTTACTGAGCATACCCCCCGTACCTAAAGCACCCGGGATATCGCTGGCAATCTTTTTTATGTCTTCTCCGATGGTGGATACCAGTGAAATAAAATCGGCATCAGAGTTGGTTCGGGGATCTTTGGTGTAAAGGCCGTCGATGTCGGTGAGGTTGACCAGAATATCCGCATCCATCAGGAGTGTGATCATGGCGGCGAGATTATCATTGTCCCCAAATTGAATTTCTTCGGTCATCACCGTGTCGTTTTCGTTGATGATTGGAACAACCTGCCAAGACAGCAGCATACAGAGCGTGTTTCGAGCATTCAGATACCTCTTTCGGTTGTTAAGGTCATCACCGGTCAATAAAATCTGGGCGACTTTTTTATGATATCGAGCAAAAGCCTTCTCATACTCCATGATCAGACCGGCTTGGCCCACGGCGGCAATGGCCTGACGCTTGGGAATTTCATCCGGCCGTTTGTCGAGGCCGACTTTTCTGATCCCGGAAGCCATGGCCCCGGAAGAGACCAGAATAGTTTCGATTCCACCGTCAATCAAACGGCAGATTTGTCTGCTGATGGATCGTATGGCTTTTAGATTCAATCCGTTATCTTCTGTCAGCACATTGCTGCCAATCTTTACCACCACACGTTTAGCACCATTAAAAATTGAGGCCCGCTTCTCATTCATCATCGCTGTCCAATAGGCGAACAATTTGAGACTTTAATTGTTCAAGCCCCAGTCCGGTTAAGGCGGAAATGAAGGCTATTTTTTTGTCTTTTGCCGCAGATTTGAAAATTTCAGCCGCTTTTTTGGTTCCTGGCAGATCAAGTTTGTTGAGTACAACAATTTGAGGCTTTTGCACAAGCTTTTCATCATACATGGCAAGTTCTTGGTTAATGGTATGATATTCTTGGAGGGGATCATCAGGATCAATGGATGAGACATCGATAAGGTGTACCAAAATTCGGGTACGTTCTATATGTC
>JAFDCA010000632.1 GCA_019313025.1 Deltaproteobacteria bacterium | reverse complement strand
GGTTTCATCCATAAAGTTAAAATTGGCCATGGTTCTTTCAATACGATCCCTAACCCTCTCAGACAGCTTCCAGCCAAAAATTTAATCATACCTGAAGCTCCTTTGAAATCGATTTATTTCAAAGGACTAAACTATTTTACCAAATTGTTATGGTTTGGATTTCAACAGCGAATTACATATGCTCTGGAGTTTAATGGAATGGTTTGAGAAAATCCATTCTACACCTCTGTTAAGCTCTCTGAATAAACAGTTTTTAGATCGAATATACCCGGTTCCAACACACTGATTTTGTGTATGGTGTTTTTTCAACAGACGATCGCTGATCATTACGTAATGCCCTGCGATCCCACCGTAACTTTCTTTCAGTGCCAGATCACTTAATTGTTTCACATTGAGCCTGGCACTTGGAATAAACGTTGATGAAGGAACAAAGTTTATAAACATGAACATCTCCGGATCTAGTGCGATGAAATGAAAGTCGACCTCAGGTGTCATTGGCTGGAAAAGGTCTCTCAGCAAGTTGTTTTGATAGTCCGGATCTGGATATGCCTCTTTCTTTATTTCCACCATAAAATGCATTTTTTTACCATACTTTTTAATGACTTCGGAGAGTGTGGGGATCAAGTTACAATGTGTTTTTAGCTCGGCCAGCGTCACCTCATTAATTTTTGTATCAGATTTAAACAATCTCTGTAGGTTTTGGTCATGAAAGACAACGGGCTGCAAATCCTTGGTCCAGCGAATGTCAAATTCTATCCCCCACACTCCGGCCTCATTGACCTGGTCAAATGCAGGGATTGTATTTTCATAAACCATTTTATTGTCATGTTCACCCCGATGTGAAATAATTTTGCACTGTCTTAATTTTCCCTTATCAGCAAAGGATTGCGGCATTATTTCGTAAAAAAGATCCACACCCCGATGAAACCATTTTTCAAGCCAAACGCTCATGTCCATCATAAAAAACCCTTTTACCTATATGCGGCATAAAAAATACAGATTATAGATTTTAAAGAAGTGTTGCACCCATTTGACGATACGGTATACAATTATGATGGCAGTTCCCCCATATATGTTCTTATTAGATTGTTTTCGATTACAATATCAGTAAGCCAACGGAATCTGATTCTGAGAAAGGCTATAAACATTTTTTACAGGTTCATCAAGAAAGGATTGACAAATGATATCCGTTGAGAAGGTTCAATACGCTGCAAAGATGCTTAAGGGAAAAGTCATCCGGACACCACTAATCCACTCACCTTCTTTGAGTCAATTGTTTGGTGGAGAAATCTACTTAAAACTGGAAAATCTTCAAAAAACAGGATCCTTCAAAATCAGGGGTGCAACGCATTATATATTGACCAATAAAGATAGAATAGGCCCCGGCGGAGTGGTGGCGGCATCCGCGGGAAATCATGCACAAGGAGTGGCTCTGGCCGCCAGACAGGCGCGTATTCCGGCAACCATCGTAATGCCTGAATGGGCTTCCATCAGCAAACAAGAAGCAACACGCGGATATGGCGGTGAAATAGTTATTGAAGGTAAGAGCTTGGGAGAATCTCTAAAAAAAGCTGAAGAAATGGCCCGGGAAGGAAAAACATTCATTCATCCATTTGATGATGCGGATATCATGACAGGACAAGGGACCATAGCACTTGAACTTCTGGAAGATCTTAAAGAAATCGACATGATCATCGTTCCCATTGGCGGCGGCGGGATTATTTCGGGTATAGCGTCAATCGTAAAATCCATTAAACCAACCATTAAAGTTATAGGCGTTCAGGCCACTGCATGCCCCTCTGCCTATGAATCTTATCACAGGGGAAAAATCATAAGGGTTTCTTCGGAATTTTCTATAGCAGACGGCATTAGCGTCAAGCAATTGGGAGCGCTGAACTTCGAGGTAATCCGTCAATTTGTTGATGATGTGGTTTTGGTGGAAGAAGACCAGATCGCCGCCGCAATTCTATTACTTTTGGAACGGAAAAAGATCCTGGCTGAAGGCTCGGGGGCTGTTTCTCTTGCAGCCCTGTTAAATGGTTCGGTAAAGATTCATAGAAATAACAGAGTCGTCTTGTTAATCAGTGGCGGTAATGTAGACAGCTCTTTGTTGGGCCGCATTCTAAGTCAAGGCTTATTGAAAAATGGAAGAATCATGCGCATCAGGGTGAGACTGTCCGACACCCCGGGCTCCCTGTCCCAACTGCTCATCATCATATCTGCCCTTAAAGCAAATGTTCTCCATATCTATCATGACCGCAATATCAGAAATTTGCCAATTTATGTTACACATGTCGATCTGGAGCTTGAGACACGAGGTCCCGAGCACGTTGAAGAAATGGTTCAAAAATTAACCTCTGCAGGTTATGAGTTTGAATTAAAATGACTAGAAGGCATCTCAAATTAAAGATTTTGGTTCGAGATCAAGGCAAAGCCGAATTTTAACCCGCAGGCAGATTAAAGCATGTTGAAGACTTAAAACGAGGCTCCAACGCCGAGATTGGGCCAAAAGATTATTTTGGGATAGCTTTTAATAGCATTACAAGTTGGAGGCAAGTGATAGCTGCTTTTTGTTAAGGGTCAAACAAAGTGTCGGCTGGATGAACTCATGGTGGTGTTCAACGAAAGGTATATAAATCAAAAGGTAACTTTTTGGCTCTATAGTAATATCCTTCAATAATGGAAACAGTTCTTTCTGGGGTTTCATAAAACTGGCCAGATTGATAATGAGACTTTCAACGGCATCTTTCATGGCCAATGTTACCGAATGGATACGGGCATCCGGAAACTCTCTCAGCATTCTTCCCATGGGCTGTGAAAGCGTAATATTGCGCCCAAGTCGCATGAAAACTCGAGGCCTGACTTTAAAAGCCGGGGACCAGAATCGAAATTCCTTATCTTCCCAGTTTTTCTGAATCGCTCTCGGCAGATTGGCAATCCTGACCAAATCTGCATATGAATTGAGCGTAATACCTTTGACATCGGCCTTTATTCGCCAAAATGGGAGATATATGACATTCTCGTCTTTTGTCGGCATGATTGAAAATCTAATTTGCTTGAATCCGTTTTTTGTCGGCCTCCAGATGGTATTACAATTCTTGCAGTTCAAAACCCGAGCATCACGCCGTCCTTCCAAATCCCATCCACAACTCGGACAAAGCGTTGGAATGAATTGAGTGCGCCACCTGGGGCTTCCACCTGGAAGCGAAGCTGTTGTAAAATCATCTGGTGGTGCTGTTGCAAGCGCTTTGTTCAAAACAGCATCGAATATCTTCTTTTCTTTATAAAAAGGAGAATAAATAAGACTGACCGTGTCACCAACATGTGACTGCTGAAAAATCGGATTCGGCAGGGATTTACTGAACCGGTGTTGAAAAATATCCATCGCTTTTTCAAAAGAAAAAGTCGGCTTAAGAAAATAGCCGCTGATTTCCGGTGTAACAAAATTGAGCTTAAGAGCCTGGCTGCGAAGTCCCAGAGAGTTGGGAAAATAAGGGGACTCTACGGCCTGGTGACTGACATCTATAAACTTGTGTTCAATATGGGAATCCACACATGAAAAAAGCATTCCCTTAAACCGCCAATATGGAAAAAACACCACATCTTTGGCCTTTGGAGCAGCGTTGGGGAGCATATATCGAAAATAACCGTCTTCAAGTAAATATGAATTCACCCGACAAAACTCACAACGAAAAAGACGGTCCGTTTCTTTCAAAATTGCTGGTGCCCCGCACTGTGGACACTGATGTTCAATGAGTATATCAGGCATTTATGTAGTTATACGTCTCTTAATTGCTTGTTTATATAAAAAAATGATATTAAGTTACTACTTCTTGTTCCGATGCCACATGGAGTAATGGTATGCTGGAATGTTGGGTATTAAAGAGGAAGAATTTTCTTGTGTATAATTGATGGGATACCTTTGGCCCATCATTCCACCATTCCATTATTCCAAACGAAATTATGATGACACAGCTCATTATATATCCCCACAACTTAGAATTGGGCTTTTCCTTTAAGTGTTAAATCTTTTCTCCGCACTGGTTACAATACATGGACTCAGAGACATTTTCACTTTTACATTTTGAACAATGTTTTGGCTCAGGTTTTTCTTCTGTCGCCTGACCGCATCGGGAACAGAACCTTGCACTGGGCGTCAGGTTTTTGCCGCATTTTACACACTGCTTAAAAACGAGCTGCTGATGTCCGCAAAACGGGCAGAATTTCGCATCTATGGCAATGGAATTGTTGCAATCCGGACACAAGGACACGGGTGATGAGTCTGTTTGAGTGGCCTGGGGTTTTACAGCGGAAAAATAATGTGAAAACATGGCCGGCATCATCAAGCCGAGTCCCATACCCATTCCAGTGCCTGCACCGCCCTCTGCCTCTGTGGCTTTCTCCATTGCCATGGCTGCTTTCATCTGCATCAATTTGTTCATATCATCAAAAACACCCATTCGGCTCCTATCGTCGATGGCCTGTTGAACTTCTGGTGGAGGGGTAATGGCATTGATATATAAGTGAGTAATACCGAGACCGAAGTGGCTGAAATCTTTTTCGACGCGCTTGACCATATTCTCGGATAGCTCATTATATCTTGCCGGAAGGTTCAGGATCGAGTCGATGGTCTCTCCCATGTAATCGTTGAACCTGGATACGATGACTCGATTTAAATATTCTTCAATTTCCCGGGTTGTATATATGCCCTGGGTACCCACCAAGTTATTGACAAACAGTACCGGTTGCATCACCTGAAGGTTGAAGACGCCAAACGCCCTGAGGCGAATCAAACCCAATTCGGAATCTTTGAAGGCCACGGGATCACGGGTGCCCCATTTTAGATTCGTAAATACCTTTAAATTTATAAAATAGACTTCCGCCCGCAGAGGGCTGGAAAGTCCCCATGGCAGGCTGAGAATTTTGGTTAAAATTGGAATATTGGCTGTTTTGAGGGTGTGTCTTCCCGGCCCGAATGCGTCCAGGGCCTTGCCCTTATAAAAAAAGACCGCTGCCTGACTTTCTCTTACGGTAAGCTGGGCGCCGTATTTAATTTCACCGGAACCTTTTTGAGGAAGCCGATGAACCAGCTCTTTGCCTGTATCATCGAACCATTCCAAATTTTCTAAAAAAACGATGTTGTCTGTGCCCATGAATTTTGCCTCCTATTAGATGAAAATTAACATTTCAGTTTCATGCAACAACAATGCCAATAATTTGACATGAAATTCAACTATTACTCTCTATTCGGTTGACAATTTCTTAAAAATCCAACATTCTTTCAAAGGCATAACTTCGCCATTTCTAAAAAAGGGATCCTCATATGGACTTATGGCAGCTTAACATTTTTTGTAAAGTCATCGAATTGGAAGGTTTCTCAAAAGCCGGTAATGTTATTCACCTATCTCAGCCCACCATCAGCAGCCACATTAAAGACTTAGAAAATCATTTTGAATGTCAGCTCATCGATCGTCTCGGCAAAAAAGCGGTCCCTACCAAAGCCGGTGAATTGTTATATGGCTATGCACGAAAGCTCATTGCTTTACGCGACGAAACCGAAGCTGCGATGGCTGAGTTTCATGGAAAAATCAAGGGTCGCCTGGTAATCGGAGGCAGCACCATCCCCGGGGGATATCTTCTTCCCAAGTGCATCGGTGCGTTCACAACGGTTTATCCTGAAGTTACCATATCTCTGATTATCGGTGACACCGATCAAATTATCCAAGATGTCCTTTCCGGATCACCGGAAATCGGTATTGTTGGCGCCAAAACATCCAGCAAAAACATTTACCAGGAAAGACTGATCGAAGATGAAATGAGGCTTATCGTTACCAGTGATCACAAGTGGGCCAAAAAAAAACATATCATCCCGGATTTGATGTTCAAAGAACCCTTTATCGTCCGAGAGCGCGGTTCCGGAACTTTAAAATCAATCAAGCTGAGTTTAAATGAAAAAGGCTATTCAAGTGAGAATTTTAATATTATCGCTGAAATGGGGAGTACGGAAGCGGTTATTCAGGGGATAAAAAACAAAGTTGGTGTATCGATCCTCTCCACCATCGCCGTTGATGAAGAGTTGAAAGCAGGAACGTTAAAGGCACTGACCATTAAGGAGCTGAATCTCAAGCGAAGTTTTTATTTAATTACACACAAGCAACGAAGTCTATCACCGTTGTGCAAGGCTTTTATTAAGTTTCTCAAAAAAGAATTTACGACAAGCCATCTCAAAAAAGCAGATTCCGCTCAATAGGAAGTTGGGTTTTTCCAAAACCCGGCATTCACATTTACGGGACGCTATCGGATTCACTCACCAAACCCGTAACACTGCGCCAGCAATTCTCGCGTTGCATCGCTCACATTATGGCGATTCAAGTCTTTAAGTGAAATCCAGCCCACGTCAACCGCATCATCTCCGGCTCTAAGCTCACCGCTGACATAATCAGCAGCAAGGTCGACGATCACGTAGTGAAATCGAATATGGCCTTTGTCGTCACGTTCAATCACATCAAACGTATAGATGGGTTTCTTGGCCTGAATGACAATCCCGGTCTCTTCTGTAATTTCTCTTTCTGCAGCTTCTTGGAGGGTTTCCCCCAACTCAACGCAGCCTCCAGGGATAGACCATTTTTTTTCAGCAGGTGGTTTACCGCGCAGGACCAGCAAAACCTTATCATCCCTAAAAACAACCGCACCCACTGCCACCCTCGGGTGATTCGGGTAGTGACCGTTCATAATATTTTTCATTCGTCCTATCTTTTATGGTTCTTCTCGGCTTGGGCCATGGCCTTGTCCACTTCCTTTTGCATTGCAGCCGGAAATTCGTCCATGGCCTCTTCCAGGGTCCTGGCTTCTAGCATAGACTGAAGCAGTAATGGCCCGGATGGTGTCATCAACTGGGTTTGTCCCATAAAAAGGGGGTCACGGCTGTTATCATCCGATCCATCAGCTTTTATCGGTGTAAGTCGGCGGATGGCAGCAACTTTTATATCAGTGACGGAATCCTCACGGTACAGGTTGTTCCGATCGACCTTTAAATTGATTTTAGTCTTTTCAGCACGGCTGGCCATGTTTCCACTCCTTTTATTGCGATGTATTTTTTTGGTTCAACAAACGGTTTTTTTAAGTTTAAAGTCCCAGACCGATATCAAATGTATTAAAGCTTGTCCATGATTATTCGCAATTAATCAGTCCCGACTTCCCCGTTCAACGTTGATTCTTAACACTTGTGCCTTCAACCCTGAAATTTGAACTCTGAACCTTGAATCCTTTTCAAACTCAGTATCGATCGATCCAATTTTAAAAACGGAAGCGAATACCTTTTCACACTTAACTCAAATGCTTCTGTATCTTCGTCCATCATCACAGCATGCCTTTTGTTAATCGATGAACGCACTAACTCAATTTCATTGTCAGACACGTTGCCTCTCATGGCGATGATAGCCCCCTCTTTTTTAAGAAAAGGAAGGGCTGTCTCAGCAAAACTTGGCATTGAAGAAAGTGCTCGACTGATAATAACATCGAATGTTTTTGCAATGCCCGGCCTGTTGGCAAACTCTTCTGCCCGGATATGCAGAGCATCTATACTTTTAAGTTCGAGTCTTCTGATAATGTGCTTTAAAAAACTGACTTTTTTTCGGGAAGCTTCGATCAGCGTCACAGATAAAGACGGCAAAATTATTTTTAGGGGAATCCCTGGAAATCCACCACCGGAGCCGATATCAAGTAACGATGC
>JAFDCA010000631.1 GCA_019313025.1 Deltaproteobacteria bacterium | reverse complement strand
CAAGGCATCTGCAGGCGCCTTGGAGCATATCTGTCTTTCACGAGTAACAAATATGGTCAACACTATCAAAATGCTAAAGAATAGCGGCTTGTGGATTGCCGGTATGGATAAGACTTCAGCTGAATCGATATTTACCTGTGATATGAAAACATTCAATGCCATTATCATCGGGGGAGAAGGTAAAGGACTCCGTCCTCTCGTAAAAAAGCATTGTGATACGCTGCTTTCTATTCCCCAAACCGGACCTTTAGATTCTCTCAATGCATCTGCAGCAGGAGCGGTGGTGATGTATGAAGCTTTCAGACAGAGACGGTCATCAAATAGGCGAAATTAGGAAAAAGAAAAGAGGAAAGCGTTTGAATTTTCGAATTTTTGTCATTGTTTGATGTTTGGAATTTGATATTTGGAATTTCAATAGCCAAATGAACTTCCGACAAAGCAAATCCCCTCTGGGACTAACCAAAGCCTGGTCATCTATGCCAGAAATTTTATTTAGGCTTTAAGACATGTGGATTCGTGTCATAGGAACAATGAAAGAAGCGTTCTTTCCAACCCGGTGCCTGGTGTGCGGATCTTTTTTCCGAATTAGGAGACAGAAAAACAAACGTCTTATTACGTTTCTACAGATATTAAGCAGCTTGGATCAGGATTTTTTCGGTTTAAAAGAATATTTACTAAAAGATGATTTGGCAAAGGATCATATTCATAATCGTTTGGGCTCGGATGCAAAAATTTTTAAGGAACTTTTTTCACCCTATATATGTGCCAATTGCGCTGGTACATATATGCCGGTCGAATCTCCAAAATGCTCAACTTGCGGTGTTGTTTTTGAAAGCAGGGAAGGGGAGGATCATAACTGTGGGAAGTGCCTAAATGCTCCCAACAGATTTAGAATGGCTCGATCAGCGGGAGTGTACGATAAAGTGCTTATGGCTGCGATTCACTGTTTGAAATATAAAGAGAAAATACAGCTGGCCAGACCGTTCGGTGTTTTTTTGTTTCTGGCCTTTCGTCGTTATTGGAAAAAAGGAGATATAAATCTAATCGTTCCGATTCCACTTCACAAGAAGAAATTCAGAAATCGAGGTTTCAACACTTCTTTTCTTCTCGTCAAAGAATGGACACTGATTGCCAAAGCACTTAATGGATCATTACCGGATATACCGGTTGCCGGAAATATTCTTATAAGGAAAAAATGGACAGAACCCCAAACAGGTTTGGGGCGTAAGGAGCGTTTACAAAACGTTAAAGGTGCTTTCGACGTTAATGATTCGTTAACAGTTAAGGGAAAAAAAATACTGCTTGTGGATGACGTCTATACAACCGGCGCAACTGCAAATGAGTGTTCAAAAGTTCTATTAAATGCAGGGGCAGGGCATGTTGATGTGCTTACGCTGGCAAGGGCCATGTGATTGTAATTTGGTTCGCTCCGCTCACAATTGGTATGATGGAATGTTGGAATATTGAAATGATGGGTTTGGGACAAAGCATGGATAATATCCTATTAGAAATCAACCTTCCAGTATTCCACTATTCCAATATTTCATATACCGAGGCATATGTTTAAACCTCAAAAATATCCCATCTTTTCGTCAGGTGGTAAAAATTCTAAGAAGTTTAATTGGCAAATATATGAGATCTAAAATCTTGAAATTACCAGAGTTGGTAGAAGTACTTAAAGGCTTACGGGAAGCTGGAAAACGAATTGTTTTTACAAACGGATGCTTTGACATCCTTCATGTGGGCCATGTGCGATATCTTGCTGCTGCCCGGTCAAAGGGGGATGCGCTGGTTTTGGGATTGAATTCCGATGCATCCGTAAAATCGATAAAACCCGACAACAGGCCCATCGTGAGCCAGGATCAAAGGGCTGAGGTTTTGGCGGGTTTGGCGTGCGTCGATTATATAACGATTTTTGATGAACCTGATCCGTTAGCACTTATACAAACCCTAAAACCGGATGTTCTTGTAAAAGGTGCTGACTGGGAAGAAGCGGAGATCGTTGGATCTGATGTTGTAAAATCATATGGAGGTCATGTGGTTAGAGTTGACGTTGTTCCCGGAATATCAACTTCCAGAATTATACAAAGTATTCTTAAACTTTATGGGCGGTAATTAAAAGCACAGTTTTTAAATTTGAATTCCCTGTCAGGGCGACCAAAATATTTGAAAAAGAAATAGAAAAGAGAAAATAGGAAAAAGGAAAGAGCAAAGAGGATTAAGGGAAAACATGGATGAACATGAATACACGCAAATTATATAGCTATTGTCAGAATCACATTCCCTTTCATCCGCCGGATAATTTCGTTGAGATCTGCAAGAACTCGCAAACAAAAGCGCGTAAAAGAGAACATGTCCATGGCTTTTTAGAATATCATTCAGTAGTTTGATTTTAATTTAAAATACTTCGAAGATGTTCTCTTTAACGCGCTCTAATTTGCTCAAACAGCTTCCCGACCTCAACGAAATTATCCGGCGGCTAACGGCAAATCGTGACCGTTATTCATTCAATCGGAACATATTTTT
>JAFDCA010000630.1 GCA_019313025.1 Deltaproteobacteria bacterium | reverse complement strand
TCTAATTTGCTCAGACAGCTTCCCGACCTCAACGAAATCATCCGGCGGCTTACGGTAAATCGTGACAGTTATTCATTTAATCGGAACATATATTTGGCAACTGCTATAGACACAAAACCTCTAGGCAAAACCATCTATCTTTGCCCCACGTAATGCTGGACATGCAAATCTCATCGAAGATCTCGCATTGTGGGGAAAGACAATTTTTTTCAGAACAAAACAGAACTCGACTATAAACCCAATAAAACCAAACATTTGGAGCTTTTGATCATGACCAAGCTATACGTGGTTCGTCACGGTCAAACCGCCTGGAATTTGGAAGAGGTCTTTCGGGGGCGCATGGATATTCCTTTGGACGAAACCGGAAAAAAAGAAGTGTATTTGGCCGGTGAAGCACTAAAGGACGAAACTCTCCATGCCATTTACAGCAGTCCTCTTTCACGTTCAATGGAAACCGCCGAAAATTTAGCTAAATTTCAAAATGTCAAAGTAACACCACTTGAATCCATTATTGATATCAGTTACGGTGAATGGGAAGGGGTCGGTCTGGTTGAGGTGAAGCAAAAATATCCGGATCTATACGATCTGTGGAAAAAGGAACCCCACAATATTACTTTCCCCGGCGGAGAAAGCTTAGATCAGGTAAGGGTGCGAACCCAGAATGCCATTGATGACTTGCTTGAAAAACACGAAAATGAAAATATTGCTTTAGTGGCCCATCGGGTGCCGAACAAAGTCATCTGTTGCAGCCTTCTTGGTATTGACAACAGCAATTTTTGGAGAGTTCAACAGGACACGGCAAGTACCAATCTTTTTATTTACAAAGACGGACAGTGGATCATTTCGTATTTAAACGATACTTCTTACCTTAAAGTTTTGGGGAAACCTGCCCTGTCCGATTTTTAGCAGTTTAAGTTAGATCGAAAGACTTCATTTTTTTTAAATATTTCCGCTTCAGGTGTCATTAAATTTTTGGCTGAAAGATCATGCCAGAGGCGGACAAGACTCTTGAATAAGGACTCGCAATGAAAAAAACCGGCGTTTTCTATCATCCCAGTTTCAGCCGTAGAAGCTATTTAACCCGAGGTGCCCGGCTTGAAGATTTTCCAGGTGCCATCGACCATCTTCTGGCCAAAGACAATATCATTCTCTACGAATCGCCTCCCATCGAGGAGGAATGGATTCTGAAGGTGCATACTCCGGATCTGATCCGAGGTGTGGAGGCGGATCATCTCTGCTCAACGGCCTGGCATTCGGTGGGGGGTGTGGTTCTGGCCGGAGAAAAGATCTGTACCGGAGAAATCGACAATGCATTTGCGCTCATCGGAGCAGGGGGCCACCACTCCGGGAAAGACTATTTTGGCGGCTATTGCTGTTTTAACGATGTGGTGATTACCATCACCTATCTTCGTGAAATATATGACATTCAGCGTTTTGCAATTATGGATACGGATGCCCACCATGGAGACGGCACCCGGGATTTGCTCAGGAACGATCCTGATGTCTTACATGTATGCTGCTGCGGAATGGAGTCCGAATCACCCGACGGTACAAAAGTGGACATCCGGGCGCCCGGCAGCTATTGGGGATTTTGGGGCCGAGGTGAAAAAATCGAGAATGTCGACCAACAATACGCGGACAATATTAAAAATGAATTTTATCCCCGGGTGAAAGCCTTTAAACCGGATCTGATTTTCTGGTATTTCGGATTTGATACTCACCAGGGAGATTACGGCAGTCTCGGTTTGAGCGGCCGCTGCTTTGAGGACATCGCCCGATTCATGAAAAATGCCGCTGAAGAAGTGACAGGCGGCCGCTTGGAAGTGGTACTGGGCGGCGGCTCCCGCACGGACATCGCTACCAATGTCATCCCACCCATCATAAAGATTCTGGCAGAATAATCAGAGAATTCCCAGAAGACCATATAGGAGGATAAATTTTTATCTTGCACATGTACAGTACATGCTGTATAGTATGTACATGATCATATTTAACCCGTTTGATGAGGAGATCTGAATATGGCTCGAATGTCTTTAACCGCATTACGAAATAAACTGTTTAAAGTCGTAGACGAGGTTATTAAAACCGGCATACCTGCTGAAATTGAAAGGAACAATCATAAATTGCTCATCGTTCTTGAAGAAAAAAAAAGCAAATTGGACAATTTAAAGCCACATGATTGTATTGTGGGCAATCCTGATGATTTGGTAAGCTTAAAGGTGACGGAATGGGGCGAAACAAACAATCTTTAATCTATCTTGATACTCATATTGTTGTATGGCTGTATGCAGGCTTAATTCATAAACTCACTGACGTATCAAAAGAATCGATTGAAAAATTCGATCTATGGATATCTCAGATGGTTAGATTGGAATTGCAGTATTTGTATGAGATAGAACGAATAAAAGTTAAACCCTCTAAGATCATAAAAAGTTTATCCAGATCAATCAATTTAAAAATATCGGAGAGTCCATTGTGTGACATCATTGATGAATCTCTAAAAATAGACTGGACAAGAGATGTTTTTGACCGCGTACTAACAGCAGAAGCCTCTTTACAGAAAAGCGGTTTTATAACAGCAGATGAAACGATCAGAGCAAATTACAAGCAAGTGATCTGGTAGAAATTGGGTCTATCGGAGCTTTCCTACCGTGATGAGATATAAGACCGTCTCATCTTCACCATCGATTTCCAGCAACTTGTTGATATCATCATCAAAAAATGCGCCGATGGGACAAGAGCCGAGATCCATTGCAGTGGCAGCTAGCTGGACATTCTGACAGACATGGCCGAGGTCCATGGGAATATATCGTACAGCGCGATCGCGATATTTTACCATACATCTGAGCATCATAGCGGTCCAGATGAAAACAATCGCGGCACGACGCACCACCGGCTGGCCCAGACACGCTGCGGTCATCTCCCTGTTGAAGCTTCCATCCTTCAACCTCTCAAGGGCAAAGGATGCCACATCGAAATGATAAAGCCCCTTGGGTATGTCTTCAACATGATCAACATAAAGATAGGTTTCAAAGGGATAAAGAGCGCCTGCTGAAGGTGCAGTGCGAAGCAGATGAATTCCAGCCCGCGCCGTAACCCCCTGGGCCGCCCAGAGTAACGTCGATAGTTCATTCAAGCTCAATGGTTCCGCTGTGGTGTCACGTTCGGAGCGTCGTCTTGTCAAACACTGCCACAAATTCGCCGGTTGGCTCAGATCGGGCTGCGGTAACTTGTACCTTTCCGACTCCGGATAGCGTTTTAAATTCTCGACAGCCGGAATGGACCCCAGGCGGTCTTTTAAAGGTTTATCCCGATGATACTTGGTGCCCTGAATATAACGAAAGGCCAATCCTTCTCTGTAGAGTGCCATATATTGCTCCTTCCATCTTGAGACCTTTGAAAATATGAAATAATCAATATTAGAATATTTGAATCATCTCCCAAAGACTTGGCTAAATGATGAGGGGCCGAGGCTCCAAGGATTCCAGGGTCCGAGTGAAAAGGCTTTAAATATAATACCTTGACCCCTTGAATCCTCGAATCCTTTTCTCCAATTAATTTGGAGAAGCACCGAATATTTAAATCTTAAAAGGATTTGCATTTTTGTGTCAATGTTTTTAAATTAAAAAAACAATGGAAAACTTCAAAAACAAAGCCCTTGAATGGGCCTTTGACGCCTTGAAGCGGACGGATGAAGCCATCAGCAACTTTGTTTCACAAGCGTCTCTGCCTGAACCCTTGGACTGCAAGCCGGGGTGCCATTACTGCTGTTACAATCTGCCAACGGTAACTCCGCCGGAAGCTCTGCTCATCGGATATCATGTAGAGCAGAAATTCACGAATCAGGGTAAAAAAGAGATTAGCGACAGAATTAACAAGGTTCTTGAACGAATCAATGGAATCAGCCCTTATGATATAGCAATGATACGCCATGAACTGCCCTGCATCTTTTTGGAAGATGGAATGTGCATGGTTTATTCTGTGAGGCCTGTTGTATGCCGGACCTGCACTTCGACAAGTGCAGAACACTGCAAAATGATTTTCGAGACTAGAAATCACAGGGCCAGACTTCGTTGTTATCAACAGATACGAGAAATCTTTCATGCCGTCCAAACAGATTTGATAAACCGTTCTAAACAAAGGGAATGCCAGTCCGACCTTTTATATGTTGCACAGGCCATCAAAGATTATTTTAAGCATCCCAAGCCTATTGACGCATGGATAGAAGGCAACATCGTCTTTTATATTCGGTAAAAGACCTTGACAAAATTCCTTGTTGAGGTCATGGTTGCGCGATATAAAGAATTTGTGGGGATGACGACAAAACATATAATTTCCAACAAGACGACAGAACGAGGGAAAAATGACTCACGCGAAAATTGGTGATAAGGTAAAGGTTCATTTTACAGGTACCTTGGAAGATGGAGTAATATTTGGGTCTACTATCGGTGAGGAGCCGTTCGAATTTATAATCGGAGAGAAAAACATGCTGCCGGGTTTTGAAAATGCGGTCATCGGCATGAAAAAAGGAGACACAAAGACTATCACACTTCCCCCTGAGGAAGCCTATGGTTCTCCCAAAAAAGAACTCGTATCGGTTATGGAAAGATCCGGTTTTCCCGAGGAAATAAATTTAGAAATTGGGAAGCGTTTGAGAGTTCGCACTCAAGATGGAAAATATACAACGGTAACCATTAAAGACTTCAATGAAGACCGTATCGTGTTGGATGAAAACGATCCCCTTGCAGGTAAAACCCTTACTTTTAAAATTGAGCTTGTTGAGATTTTGTAGAAAACTCTTTTAATCAAAATCAATCTTTTATAGGGATTTCCTATGAATTGCATATTCTGCCAATTAGAGATTAATCAAAATGATATCCTAAAAGATGGAATTGATACGAGAATAGCCGGGCAAAAAACATGCCCTTTGGAATACAAATGTGCAAAATGTATCCATGTGTGGGTGACTGAATCTTGTGCGATAAAATTTCCGTTAGATTCTTTTTTTCATGACCCGGAAAGACGAATGGCTCTTAGCGGGTGTATTCGAAAACTTTGTGAACAAAGCAATGACGGCCGATTACAAAAACCGTTGGGCATGAAGGATTTAAACATGCTTTGGTTTAAAAAATAAAATCATCATAAGATCTTATAAACTCTCACTGCTTCTGAACCACAATATTTTGATAAAATTCTTGCTTCGATCCCTCGGGCGCCTCGAATTGCTCATAAAAAACCCTATAGGTTCCGTTTGGAATCTTGATCTTTACGCCGTCTTCTGTTGCTAAAGCATCATCCACCAAGCTTCCCAAGGGCGTTGGGATATCCTCACGAACCGGTAACAAAAGGAATGATCCGGAAGGGCAGGAAACGCTCCCGACAACCTTCCCAATATCTGAATTACTCGTTAAACTTTCTTTTATATGATGCGACAGTTGAAGCAGTAAAAAAGGGTCGCCCCATAGCACAGGACATGCAGCATCACGTTTATAACCGCCGACAATGACTCCATGTGTTCTTACATAAGATGCTGATGGACTGTTGTATGGATTCAGT
>JAFDCA010000629.1 GCA_019313025.1 Deltaproteobacteria bacterium | reverse complement strand
CTGGGTTGAAACTAACTGGTTTGGAACTTATACCCCACACCAGCCACGGTAATAATATACTTAGGTGTTTCAATTTCAGGTTCAATTTTCTTCCTGAGCCGTTGAACATGGACATCAACGGCACGGCTGGTCTGATACAGTTGGGAATCACGCCATATCTGTTGCTGGATGAACTCTCTGGAGAGAACTTCACCGGGATAAGAAACAAAAAGTTCCAGCAATTCATATTCCGTTTTGGTCAATTTAACATTTCTTTTATCAATGAAAACGCTTCTTGATTTAAAATTTATGGAGAGATCATTAAACTCGTACAAATTCTTTACCAAGCTTCTTTCCATTCTTTTAAAGATAGACTTAATTCTTGCCGAAAGTTCCAAAAAGTTAAAGGGCTTTACCATATAATCATCGGCGCCGCATTCAAGCCCCAGCACCTTATCTGCCACTCCGTCACGGGCCGTGAGCATGATAATCGGAAAATCGAACTCTCTTCGCATGATCTCACAGGCTTTGATTCCGTCGATATCCGGCAAATTTAAATCAAGAATCACCAGGTCCGGCCGGCTGGTCTTTGCAATATGAAGGCCGATTTTTCCGTTAAACGCGGTCAGCACCTCATAGCCGTCAAGTTCCAGATTCCCTTTAATGGTCTGAACAATATCTTTGTCATCATCCACCACCAGAATCCGATATGTGTTTTTTTGGATCCCGTCTGCCATGGAATTTAACTCAAAATAGTCGTTGACGTCATCGGCCGAAATAACGTTTTAAAGGTAACATATTTCATGACTTGAATAACATATAATGGGCATTCGTTTTGTTCTAGATGCGAGTTTTTTCTAAGAGTTACAAGAAATCGCAACACCTTTAATATAATACGTACATCATTTTTCGTTATCTGTAAAACAATTCTACGCTTACAAGATTTTGTCTGTGCTTTAATCCTGATGAATTTGACTCATCGTGTCAAATACAGTAAGATTGCTTTGTTATTTGGATGTTTACTTTCTCCATGTTATTTACCTTCATAACACACAAAATGCCAACAACAATTTGTCCCGACATAAGAGGTTTAAACCGTGAAAAAATTACACCTTTCACTTCAGATTAAATTTCTTTTGAGTATTATCCTGATTATTGTGCCGGTTCTAGGTATTATCTTTACCTGGACAGGCATCCAGAATGAAAAACAGGCCAAAGAACAAGTGTTGACGCAAGCAAGGGTATTGTCCAGGCAGGTCATTTTAACGCGACAGTGGGTCACCGACTGCGGCGGTATCATGGTGCCATTGGAGAGCAAGGGCGCAAAGAATACAACCTTTTTTGTCGACGACAGGATTCAAACTTCTAAAGGGTGGTATCAGCGATTTACCCCAGCAATGGTTACAAGAAAGTTGTCTCAATATTCTCTGCAGCAGGATCTTTATGGATTTCGTCTTGCAAGTTTGACGCCCTTGAATCCTGCAAACTCTCCGGACGGCTTTGAAAAAAAGGCCCTGAATAGCTTTAAACAACAAAAGTTGGACGAATTATTCAGGTTCGAAAAACGCGACGGGAAACACTATTTTCAGTATATCGTGCCCCTCTATATGGAAAAGGGGTGTCTTAAATGCCACACGGAAAAAGAAAAATCTCCAAATGTCGTCAGGGGAGGATTAAGCATTTTTTTGCCCATAGACCAGATGAGCCTGTCCATTAAAAACAACCACCTTAAGCTGGCTGTTTATGGAACCGCTCTTATTGTCCTAACCATCTTTACCCTTTTTATTCTCATGCGCCGTGTGGTGATCAAACCTCTCCATGAATTAGAAAAGATGACCAGCGAAATTGGTCGAGGCAATTTGAATGCACGGGTTCATATTAATACTGGAGATGAATTCGAAAAACTAGGATCCGCCTTTAACCACATGGCCTTAACACTTTCAAAAGGACTTGAATTTCTGGAAGAAAAGATTGCCCAGGCAACGCGTGAACTCTCCGAAGCCAACCAAGAGTTGAAAACATTGGATCAACTCAAATCCGATTTTCTGGCCAACATGTCTCATGAGCTCCGATCTCCGTTGACGGTGATACGAGGAGGAATTGATTACCTCAATCGAAAAATAAAAATCGAAGACAATCGAAATTATCTTAAAATCATCGACAAAAACCTGACCCGGCTAATACATTTGGTCTCCGATATGTTCGATTTCACAAAGATCGAAGCCAAAAAAATCGATTGGTCTTTTGAGCATGAAAACTTGACCCTATTAGTTGATGAAGTGACCGAAATCTTACGCCCCCTGGCTATGGAAAAAAAAATTGAAATTATCTACGAAAATCCCGGTGACATTATTGTAGAATTTGATCTGGAACGTATCGAACAGGTCCTGGTGAATCTCATCGAAAACGCCATCAAATTTTCTGATCAAAAGACAGACATACGAATCAATGTTCTACAGGATCCTGAATCAGTGACCGTTTCAATCAAAGATCAGGGAATCGGTATTCCGGAAAAAAATATTGAAACCATATTTGATAAATTCTCAACGGTACCGTCCGGTAGAGACGGCAAAACCGAAGGAACAGGTCTGGGACTGGCCATCTGTAAGGCCATTGTAGAGGCTCACGGCGGCCAGATCTGGGCGGAAAGCATCAGCGGTGTGTCGAGCACCTTCTATTTCTCGCTTCCCAAAAACAGACATTAGATGAACACGCACGATGAACATTTCCAGCGTGTTCAACGAAAAATCATTCGTGGAGGATGACAAATGACAATAAAAAAAGATTGGAAGATGACGTT
>JAFDCA010000628.1 GCA_019313025.1 Deltaproteobacteria bacterium | reverse complement strand
TAGCCCGCTGCGGCGGGAGAATTATGATGTTCGTGAGGCAATTTTTTTTGTCGCCTGGATTGAAAACATTCTAACAGCCTAATTGAGAACTAAATGCCATGACCTTTGATAACAAAAGAAAACACCAGCGTATCCCGTCGCTCAACCTGTCATATATCTGCCTTGATGAGAACAACAACATCGTCAAACAGGGAATGGGCAGAACGTTGAACATATCCGAGTCAGGGATTTTGCTTGAGACTCATTTCCCGATAGAACCGCAATATTTGGTGCTCATGACGATCGCCCTGAAAGAAGATCTGCTGGAGATAAAGGGAAAGCCCATTCATTCCCGATCAAATGAAACGGGTGAATTCGAAATAGGAATCGAGTTTCTTGAACCGGACCGGGATTCAATTCGTCTTTTAGAAAATTTTATCAACAAGTATGAATCCCGGAATGAATCAAACGGGGCAGGGGATGCCTAAACAAAATACACATATACCATATAACAAAGAATAAGGACGATAATTGATGAAAACACCTGTCAGCGAAACGGACTTTCAGGATTTAAGCCTGATTAAGCGGGGAAAGGTCAGAGATATCTACGATCTTGGAGAAAACCTTCTAATGGTGGCTACCGATCGGATTTCCGCATTTGATGTGGTCATGCCGGACCCTGTTCCGGACAAGGGGATTATTCTAACTCAAATTTCCCTTTACTGGTTTGAAATAATGAAGTCGATCATCGAAAATCATGTGGTCTCAGCAAATGTAAATGATTATCCTGCTGTCTGCCAACCCTATGCGGAGACCTTGCGCGGCCGCAGCATGCTGGTGAAGAAAACCAAACCGCTGTCGATTGAGTGTGTCGTCAGAGGCTATATATCCGGGTCCGGATGGAAATCCTATCAGGAAACCGGCAGCGTTTGCGGGATCAATCTGCCTGAGGCTTTGCGGGAATCGGACAAATTACCCGAACCGATTTTTACTCCCTCGACAAAGGAAGAACTCGGGGCTCATGATATCAATATCGATTTTGCAGAAGCAGAAAAAAGAATCGGAAAAGACCTCGCCTCAAAGGTAAGCGATCTGAGCCTTGCCATCTACAAGAAAGGTTCTGAAATGGCCGCTGAGAAGGAAATTATTATTGCCGACACCAAATTCGAGTTCGGCCTTTTGGGAGACGAACTCATTCTCATCGATGAAGTACTGACGCCTGATTCATCCAGGTTCTGGCCCAAGGATAGCTATCAACCCGGCGGCTCGCAACAAAGTTTTGACAAGCAATATGTCAGAGACCATCTGTTGTCCGTTAAATGGAACAAACAACCGCCCGCCCCGCTGCTCCCGGAAGATATCATTCGAAACACACGAAAAAAATATCTGGAAGCGCTTACCCGACTCACCGGTGACAGTTACGGGCTTTAGAGCAACCATTTAACTAAAAAGCATAGGGATTTCCATTCGGGGGACACGGATGAACACGGGTTACCGGGATATTAAAAACCACAAAAAACCAATTATCTGTGGGAATCTGTCAAAATCGGTGCCCTAATTTAACTTAATGCGGAACCCAACTGTCCAATCAGCTCATTTTCAATCCATAGCGCTGGCCCGGATAAACCTGCAAGATGATACATTTCGCATAACCACTCGGACCGATGTAAATGACCTATTGGAATCCATTCGGTACGACGGCCTCATAACTCCGCCCTTGCTGATCAAAAAGAATTCCACTTTTATCATTGTCAGCGGTTTTCGCCGTATCGCTGCCTGCCGGAAACTGGATTGGGATTATATCACCGCACGCATCCTTAAAGCGAATATAGGTGTTCACGATTGTCTGCGCTTAGCTATTGCTGAAAATGCGCACCAAAGATCTCTGAATCTCATAGAAACATCCCGGTGTCTCCAGAAACTCTCATTATTTATTACCAACAGCAAGCGTTTGACAGAATCGGCATCAAGCCTTGGATTACCCGACAACCCATCGATGATCGACAAAATTAAAAACCTCAGTCTTCTTCCGGGGCCCATCCAAATCAGTATCTTGGCCGATACAATTTCACTCACAATGGCCAAGGAATTGGAATCGTTGGAAGCTGATTGCGCAATTGCCTTTACCCGGTTATTTGACCAGTTGAAAATTGGGCTCAACAAACAAAAAGAAATCGTAACTTTGGTTAAAGAAATCGCACGACGGGATGGTCTTTCCACGCAAGAAGTCATGGAAGATAAACATTTCATTGAAATTATAACCCACCGGGATTTTGACCGAGGCCAAAAAAGTCGCAAATTACGCTCTTATTTGCGGCAACGCAGGTATCCCAGAATTGCTGCAGCGGAAAAAACTTTTGAGATTCATCGCAAAAATCTTAAGCTGGGCAATGACATCAAATTAATTCCTCCCAGGGAATTTGAGGCCACGGCCTATGGGTTGAATCTGACATTTACCAATATTGAACACCTTAAAACCCTTCAAACCAGATTAAATAAAATAATTCAACTGCCCGATTTTAAAAAAATACTGGGACATAAAGATCATTATCCGGATCAGGATCAGACACTAATTTCAGAAGATTAAATATTTTCCGGTTTATCCGGGTTGGGAATTAATTCAATGATTCAGGCTAATGACGCTTTCTTTTGTACAGCTGAAACCAGCGAGCATCAGCAGCTGGGGGTATGAGGATGACCCCTGGAAGGGGCCGGGGCCACCTTTGCTGGTGGGCGCTGATTTTTCAACAGCCGCCGTTTTATCCAACCCAGAGTGCTCCGTTCGATAATAATATAACAATTCATAATAAATTGAATAATTATTACTTGACAAAGATAGTCTATCAATTATAGTAAAAAGCAGGAAATAAATAGACTTCATAAGATTATGGGAATACAGGAAAGAAAACAGCGAGAACGCGAAAGAAGACGCCAACAGATTATCGTGGCTGCCAAAAGGGTCTTTTCTGAGAAAGGGTATTCCAAATCCACCATGGAGGATATTGCCAGGGAAGCTGAGCTAAGTCCCGGAACCCTCTATCTCTATTTTAAAAATAAAGATGAACTTTACGCCTCGCTGTCTCTGCGAATATTGCAATATCTAAATATCAGGCTGGAAGATGTAAAAAAGGAAAAAGATATCAAACCCCGGCAAAAAATTGTAGCCATCAAAGAGGCCCTGTTCGACGTTTACCAGTTTGATCCCATGATACTGATCAATATGTTTCATCTCCAATCTAGTGAAACCCTTAAAAACTTATCATCACCGCTGCTTGAAAACATCACGGAACTATCTCGCAATTCACTTGCCATCCTTTCCGAAATATTTAAAGATGATACCGGTCAAGATGTTTTTGCCAGCCACCATCCCACTGCTATTGCCGATATTGTATGGTCCCTGTTCACCGGTGTTGTTCTATGGGAAGAGAGCAAACGCATGATTGATAACGAAAAAGACTTCTTGAAGGAAACCCTTGATGTGGCCTTCGAAATATTTTCCCGTGGAATAACCCGTTGACCCCAACACCCCTCTGGCTGAAAACTGTTCTCAGAAAGTGACGTCTCGGAATTCCCATTGTTCCATTATTCCACTCGCACGACCTTGTCGTTAGACGCTGAGTCTCTCGAGGGGAGGTTCTCGACAGGTTGCGAGCGAAGCGAACTAAGAGCATGTCTATGACCATTCAAAAGCTCTATGTCGACCGGAAGATTGCCGATTTTCCCCAGGCAAATGCCATCTCACGACGCCTTAACCTGCCACCCGAGATCGTTTCGGACCCCCAGGAGGTTTACCGTAATGTTTCGGCCGCCGACGATCCTGTCAAAAAGGGTAAAACAGTTCTATTTCTTACCTATAACAGAGGCGCTTTTATCAAAAATTGTCCGGGCACCCGTTCATATACATGCTGCGGCTATCAAATTCTGCACATCGGGACCTTCTGTCACATGGACTGCACATACTGTATTCTGCAGTCCTATTTTCATCCACCCGTACTTCAGTATTTCGTCAATCACGATGATCTTTTTAAGGAACTGGAAGCAATTTTTGCAGAGAACAAAATACATCGACTGGGAACCGGAGAATATACCGACAGTTTAATCTGGGAAATGTGGACCGACCTTTCAAATCGACTGGTTCCGGTTTTTGCAGCACAAAAATCCGCCGTCCTGGAACTGAAAACAAAAACCACGGCCATTGACAGGCTCGAACAACTGTCACACAATCGCAAAACCATCATGGCTTGGTCGGTCAACACTCCCCGGGTTATTGCAGGGGAAGAACGACACACGGCATCCCTTTCGGCCAGGTTAAAAGCAGCGGCCAAATGCGAATCGTGGGGATACCCGCTGGCGTTTCATTTCGATCCTATCGTTATCTATGACGGCTGCGAAGCAGACTACGAACGTGTTGTCAAACTGATTTTCTCTTATGTTTCACCGGATAGTATTGTCTGGATCAGCCTGGGCACATTTCGCTTTATGCCGGCACTCAAAACGCTTATTCAGAAACGCTTTCCTAAATCCAACATCATCTACGGAGAATTTATCACAGGCCTCGATGGGAAAATGCGATATTTTAAACCTCTGAGAATTGAGATCTATCAAAAGATCATCGCCTGCATTCGCGCCCACGCACCCCGCGCATTGATCTATTTTTGTATGGAAGATGATGAAGTTTGGCAAAAATCCCTGGGATTTACGGCATCTGAACGGGGTGGACTTTCACAAATGCTGGATGAACAGGCAGCCAGACATTGCAAGCTCGAGAACGATTAAGTTCTTAAATCCGAAACCCAAATTACGTGTTTTCCCCGATAAGGCCCTATCTTTTAATCAGAAGCTGGTTTTGTCCCAAAAGATTGGCCTTGAATTCGACAAGGATCGTCACGATCGATACGGAAGATTACTGGCGTATATTATTTGGCGGATCATTCTTTTGTAAACTCACAGAAAGAATTCTAGAGTTATGAGTGAAAGAATAAAAAAATGCTTAAAGTCAAGGATTACTATTTTAACTCAATTCATAAGCCACCGGCTCTGCCGGTGAGAATTTAAAAGGTTCTACCGATACCGCGAGGGTATGCGTGATGAGTGCAAATCTGATCGATGCCGGCGGCTTATGAATTGAGATAAAATTTTTTTGCATATTTTTTACAATTTGCTGGTATGCGCCGGCAGACCAACCACCACCCAAGCTGGCTGAGGCAAACAAAACACTTGCCAGTGATGACTCGGTAAAGTGGTCATCAAAACCAATAGATCCGATAAAACAGAG
>JAFDCA010000627.1 GCA_019313025.1 Deltaproteobacteria bacterium | reverse complement strand
TCTTCGAAGTATTTCAAATTAAAACATAAAATCAAACTACTGAACGATATTCTAAAAAGCCATGGACATGTTCTCTTTTACGCGCTTTTGTTTGCGAGTTCTTGCAGATCTCAACGAAATGATCCGGCGGATGAAACGGAAGGTTATTCTGACAATAGCTATAAGCGTTAGAAAATCCGGGTTAGTCAGGCTGATATTTTTTAAGTTTTCGCCACAGGGTGTTGGAACCGATACCCAGCAGTTGGGCCGCTTTCATCTTCTTCCCTTCACAGTGATCCAGCACACTTAAAATATATTTTTGCTCCAGTTCCTCCAGAGATGGCCATCCATCCGTGACGTGATTAAATACGCAAGCCTTATCACCGACGGTAAGAGCAGGTGGGAGATGTTCAAGTCGAACTTTTTGTTTTCCGGCGAGAATACTGGCTCGCTCGACGGCATTGGCGAGCTCCCTGACATTACCCGGCCAGTCGTAGTTTTCGAGTATATGGGCGACCCGCGGTGAAAAGCCTAAAGAACCGGGGGCGAACTTTGACAGAAAGAAACGTGCGATAGGCAGTATATCACTCCTACGTTCACGGAGCGCCGGTATATGAATGGGAAAGACGTTGAGCCGATAGTAGAGGTCTGCCCTGAATTTTCCTTCCCTCATCATCTCTTCAAGGTTTCTATTGGTGCTCGCGATGATACGGGCCTTGATCGGAAGTTCCGTGTTGCCGCCCACGGGACGAACTTTTTTTTCCTGTAACGCTCTCAAGAGTTTTGCTTGGATCGAAAGGGCAATATCTCCAATCTCATCGAGAAAAATGGTTCCGTTTCCGGCTTCAATAAGCAGCCCTCTTTTATTTCGATCAGCACCGGTGAAAGATCCTTTAACATGTCCAAACAACTCGGATTCCAGCAAAGTCAACGGCAAAGCCGTGCAGTTGATCGGCAAAAATCTGGACGCTGATTTCGGAGATACTGAATGTATGAAATTGGCGATAACCTCTTTACCTACACCTGTTTCTCCTGTAATCAACACATTGGCAACCGTGTTGGCCACTTGGTGTGCCATTTCCAAAACTCTTGACATGCTTTTGCTCCGGAAAGGCAACATTTCTGAATAGTTGTGGATGCTAATTTCCTCTGCTTGCTCTTTCTTGTTTCTGGGAACCTTTTTGCTACGGCTGGCTGCCATTTTTTTATTTAACTGGGTATATTTATGCTTGAGGTTATGATCTTTGCTGGCTTCCATAAATTTCATTCCCGAACTTCCCCATTCTTCTACGAACCTTCCCTCGAACGAACAGTGCTGCCTATGGAGGCATTCCTGTTCTTGAACCAGGACTTCCCGGTCGAAACAATAAGAAGCATAACCACTTAGGTAGCCGCATAACACATAGCATACCGGGCCGGAATCTGTGAGTTTAAGATGTTTGTGAGAATCGACTTCGTAAGAATTGTACCATCGGCCGCGAAAAAGCAATTGTTTCTGATTCGGATCAAAAGAAAGATAATTCAATACCGTTTTGCAATAACCCCTTTGGGTTTGCATCATGGTGCCTGCCTGAAACCATTCTTCCTTGCTATCCCATTGGTACATCTGGCCAAGACTTTTTGCATCCATGTTTCCTACTTCATACCCGTAGTGAAAAATTACAGGTTGGCACTCTTCCCATCCGAGATTCTCAACGATCATGCGACGCAGTTCCATTAAAATATTACCATCGAATATCAGGACGCGTCTGTTTTCCAGTTCGACCAATCCACTGTCGGGTTGAAAATCGAGGACATCGATGATTGAAAGGTCTGACGGTTTCACTTCGTTCCTCCGGATGATCTAATTTGGCATTTTTTAAGCGCTGCACATTTTGAAAGTTCCATTTTGGAATAATCTATTCCAAAATGGAACTTCAGTCAACCCCAAAATAGACTTTTTATTGATTTAAAATCGAGCAAAAGGTCCACCCAGACAGGTTAAAAGTCAACTCAATGATTTTGGCATAATTTTTGAATTAGATTCAAATGCATTTTTCTTATCGACGAGAATACACGGCTGTTGTCCAACCTGTAATCCGCCGTTTAAGATGGCATTCGGGATTACAATTATCACATATTTCTTAAGGTAGAGGAAAGGAGGTGATTTTAAATCTGTCTGACTGTTGGTATTGTTTTAAATTTAAGTCAGTTTAACAATAAAATAACAACTAAAAAGGGGTGAAGTATGAAGATATTTAAAAGAACGGCGGTGTCGATATTTACGATTTTTATGGCACTGGCCTTTGTGGGCACTTCATTTGCCGGTTCCGATGTCCCGAATTATAATGCATTTGGAGGCGAAAAAGTTGATTGGTATTCGAAGGATGTCGGTGCCACATATTCCAAAGATTGGACCAAGGATCAAATCAAGAAGTTTGTTGAAAAACCCTGGACGAAAGAGGAAAAAGAAAAATTGTTGGGCGATGAAGGAATGGGATACATCCTTGACAAAAAAGGGTTTCCTATGGAAAAGGTTAAAGGAGACCTGACTTCAAAACAGCTTTACATGAATGGTAAGTCTGTCTGGATGCCCATCATGCTTCAATACGGTCTGGGCATGAACATGAAAGCCTTCAAGAAAGTATGGATCGATGAGGGCAAATGGCAAGATCCCAAACATTTGCTTCTCGATCTTCGCATGGAGTCCGAATTCTTACAGGGCCATATTCCCGGGGCCATTCGTCTGGATACAGGACTTGATTTTTGGTATTTGCCTGGATTGGCGCCTGATCCCACAGCAACATATTACCTCCAGTGCAAAAGCGGTGCGCCGGCGGACGGTGGTATTCGAGGCGCGTTGGTTGCCAGGCACATGAGAATGATGGGATATACCGGGCCGATCTACAATCTTACCGATGGTTTCAGGGGGTGGCTGGAAAACGGCTATCCGGTCGTCAACCGTCATGGCCAGTTCAGTCTGGTTCCGGGAACCTTCCAGAAGCCCGATCCATATTTTAAAAAGGATAAATATCCCAAAACACTGCCTTACTCTCCTCAGCCATAGAGGAAAATAAAGCATCTGTGAAATTGCATCACCAAAAGATGCAATTTCACAAGATTCTTTGAAAAAGAAATCCCGTGGTTGAACCTGTTTTTCATTTCATGGAAAGGTTCACCGCGGGGTTTTTTTTTGGCACGTAAATTGTATAACTGTTGTATAGTTCACCGCGGATAATATAGTATGAGAATTTCTAAAATAAAAACTGATCAAAAAGAGGAAAAGGAACATCATGGCCAAAAATCTCAAAACAATGGTAAAATCATCCAAACATGAGGTCAGCATCTGCCGTGACACGGGCATGGTGATCATCGGCGAACGAATTAACCCCACCGGCAGGAATGCACTTCAGGCGGAACTCAAGGCCGGAAGATTTGATATGGTCCGAAAGGATGCTGTGGCCCAATTACGTGCCGGAGCGTCTATCCTTGACATCAATTCCGGTCTTCCCAGAGCCGACGAACCCTCGCTATTGGTTCAGATGATCAAGGAAGTTCAGGACGCAGCCGATGATCCTCCTATCTGTATTGATACACCGAATGTGAAAGCCCTTGAAGCGGCGCTAAGTTATTACTGTAAAGACGGTGCAAAGCCACTGGTAAATTCGGTTACTGCGGAAACGGAGAGTCTTAAAAAGGTCCTGCCCCTGATCAAAGAATATGGCGCAGCGGTTATTGGTCTTTGCAGTGGAGATGAGGGTATTCCTAAAACTGCCGAGGACCGGTTAAGATACACGGACATCATACTGGAAGAGGCAGCAAAAATAGGCATCCCCACCGAAGATATTGTCATTGATTGCCTGGTGTTAACCCTGGGTGCAAAATGGGAAGCGGGCACGTTCGCTCTGGATGCCATCGCCATGATCGTAGAGAAATATGGCGTTAATATTACCATGGGCGCGAGTAATATTTCTTTTGGATTGCCGGACAGAGAAAATCTTACGTCATTCTTTATGGCAATGGCTGCTGTGGCCGGTTTGTCCTGTCCGATTTGTAATCCGCTAAAAACACAAGAAGTTATTGCTCTGCAGGCTGCAGATCTTGTTATGGGAAGGGATCCTCACGGGATGAAATGGATAAAGGGTTTCCGGGCTCGAAAAATCGGATAAAAGCTCATAACCACACGGAATGAAACCACATGGAAAAGGCCACCATTATTTTTCAACCCTCGGGTTGCCGAGGAAAAATAACTAAACACTTAACTGTTCTGGAGGCTGCTCAAGAGCTCGGCGAAAATATTGAATCACTGTGCGGTGGCAAAGGTACATGCGGAAAATGCAGAATTTTGGTCTCCGAGGGTTACTTTCCGAAATACGAAATAGATTCCCGGCGAAAAAATCTGTCTATCTGGCAGAAAACAGAAGCAAATTTTATTAACAAAAAGCAGAAAACAGAAGGATTTCGTCTGGCCTGCTGCGCAGAAATCAAAGGCGATGTTTTGGCTTTCGTGCCGGAAGAATCCAGGGCTGCCAAGCAGGTGGTTTCCAAACGCCTTCGCCCGGTAACTGTCCCATATGATCCCATCGTAGAAAAATATGATTTGATCATTGGGCCGCCATCGAAAAACGGTTCTCAAGGAGATCTTGAGCGCCTTTTAGACGCTTTGGGAAATCAATATGGTTTGGAAGACCTTGGTTGCGACATCGATACATTATATCCCTGTGATATTGACGTGTTAAGGAAGCTTCCCTCGAGACTTCGTGAACGGAGTTGGCATGTTACCGTCAGTGTATGGATGGATCGAGAAATTATCCGCATTCTGCCGGGAAAGGTGTTGGACAGTTTCGGTGTTGCTATTGATATTGGAACCACCACGGTGGTTGCTTCCCTGGTGCATTTAAACTCCATGCAAATTCTTGATACGCAGTACATCATGAACCCCCAGGTCAAGTATGGTGAGGATGTGATTTCTCGTATCAACTATCTTGTGCACAATAAAGATGGTCTTTCACAAATGAGTGCAGATATCATCGGAGCCCTTAACCGTATGATTGAGGCATTGCTAGATTCCACATGGCCGGATGATGCCGATTACCAAGAAACAACAGAAGCGTTTAATTACAGTCATGTTCAAAACCAGCGGGCAAAAACAGAAGAAAATTTCTTGTGTTTGATTCCAGAGGATATCGAGGATGTCAGTATCGTTGGAAATACCATCATGCATCACATATTTCTAAAACTCGATCCCAGACATGTTGCTATCGCGCCTTTTCCGCCTGTTGTTCAAAAAAGCCTCAATATCAAGGCCAGAAATTTAGGGCTTAACATATGCCCTTCGGCGTATGTTCACATACTTCCCAATGAAGCCGGCTTTGTGGGTGCTGATAATGTTGCCGTTTTAACAGCGGAAGCCCCATATAAAAGCGATCAGATTCAACTGATTATCGATATCGGCACGAACGGCGAACTGGTTCTGGGAAACAAGGAACGTCTGCTCTCCACGTCCTGTGCTACAGGACCGGCTTTTGAAGGTGCCGAGATTACTTCCGGAATGCGGGCCGCACCGGGTGCCATCGAACGTATCGCTGTCGATCCCGAAACCCATGAGGTGGCCTATAAGGTGGTCGGTTATGACGCATGGTCCAATTATGCGGAGCCCGGAGAACTTCAAGTGCGGGGTATCTGCGGATCCGGAATCATGGATGTGTTGGCGGAGTTTTATCGTTCCGGAATCATTACTAAAAGCGGAGCCTTTCAACAGAATCAAGTGTCGCCCCGTTTTCGGATCAATTCCGCTACCAAGCACCGGGAATTTGTTATCGCTTGGGCAAATGAGACCGCCATAGGAAGAGACATCACCATCACGCAAAAAGATATTCGTCAGATCCAGCTTGCCAAAGCGGCCATTTACACCGGCTGTAAACTTTTAATGAGAGAATGGGGAACGGATCGGGTTGACGTCGTAAAAATTGCCGGCGGGTTTGGAATTCACATGGACCCTGTGAAGACGCTGATCATGGGAATGATCCCTGACTGTGATCCGAATCAAATCATCCCCATAGGCAATGCGGCGGGTATCGGCGCCCTTGTCACTTTGCTGAATCGGGAAAAAAGATCCGAATCTGACTGGGTGGCCCAAATGGTCGAATATGTTGATCTGGCATTATTAAAAGGGTTTAAAAACGAATTTGTTGAAGCGCTTCATATCCCTCACAAGAAAGATCCTTTTCCCCACTTGGAGCCAATTTTACCTCCGGAGATTCTTTCCCAGAATTGACATACATTTCGTCGGGGCCTTCAAGATAAATTGAATCCAATCATGATGGTTCCCAAATCTTTCGCATTCATATCCCAGCCGTGTCGCTTTTTTAAATACATATCGACTGAACCGACGGGAGATGCAGAGAGGACATCCTGGATGCCATGGATACCCTCAACCTCAGGGAAAGGAAGGCCTTTGACAATAAAAATCGGTGGATGACCTCGAGCTTTTTTCATTCTATCAAGATGCAGAACGAATTTTTTTCGAAGAATTTTGACGGTATTCTTTTCCTTAAGGCGCTTCAGACGTGTGTTATCGGTTACCTCCTCACCGATGACGATATCGCCGGCAACCCAAAAAAGGGACGGTTCAGTGGCATGCCTAAACTCATTATTGTTTAACACCACGCAAACGTGTTTTCTGGAAAGTACATCCTTAACACCTTCATTGTGATAGCCTCCCAATCCTGATAATCCGTTTTTATAGGCGCTATTTTCGAATTCGGATACCTTATCACGAGCCTCCCGGTCGAGCCACTTTACGTCTAAGATTCCTTTGGTGGACTTTAGCACCGCCTCAATCTGTTTAAGATATCTATTCATTGATTCCTGTCGTAGTAATTCCTTTTTCCCCCAACTTCAAACGCTCCAACAAATGTTTGTCCTCTTCCTTTAAGAGAATTCTTCCGTTGTTATCTTTGATGGTGTTTTCAAGAATTTCATTGATCAAATTCGGGTCAAAGCGTTCTTTCTTCAGAAGCCAAGCCAGTTGAAGTGCACACCAATTCTTTTCATAGGCATCCTTGCCTTGTGATATGCCAGTCTGAAGCAAGGTTAAAATGCCATCCAGGGGATAGGGGACCATCCAGTTTCTGAAATTATCGATATGGGCCAGAAGGGGTTCTGCTTTGACGCGATAGGGGGCCCCCTCAAATCCAATGATACCCCATTCTTGTTCCGTTTCCGGATACCTTGCAATAAATGCCACCAGATCATCCCTGAATTCAGC
>JAFDCA010000626.1 GCA_019313025.1 Deltaproteobacteria bacterium | reverse complement strand
ATGGGTTTGGTTTTGCTCCGGAAGGAAAGACGTATATCAAGATTCCCCATACCGGTATTGTTCAGATTGATGACGATGTTGAAATTGGTGCAGGCAACACCATCGACAGAGCTACTTTTGGGAAAACTTGGATTCAAAGTGGTGTCAAGACCGACAACCTGGTGCATATCGCGCATAATGTGACGGTTGGTGAAAACAGTTTGCTCGTTGGACAAGTTGGAATTTCGGGGAGTGTTATGATCGGAAAAAATGCCATTCTGGCAGGACAGGCAGGCATTGCTGGCCATCTCAGAATCGGGGATAATGCAATTGTTGGACCACAGGCAGGCGTGGCCAAATCAGTACCTGACGGGGAAACGGTGTCAGGGTCTTCTGCAATGCCGCATCGACTGTGGCTGAGAGTGCAGAGAATTATTCCCCAACTTCCAGAGATCGCAAAGAAACTTTCAGAGGTTGACCGGAGATTAAAGAAATGTGAGGAACAACAGGATGAAAGCAACGGAGGAGAAAATGGATAATGCTTTTGATATTCAGGAAATCATGAAATTGTTGCCTCACCGGTACCCATTTATTATGATTGATCGCATTTTGGAACTGACGCCCGGTGAGAAAGTTGTCGCCCTTAAGAATGTGACGATCAACGAACCATTTTTTCAGGGTCATTTTCCGGGGAATCCGATAATGCCCGGTGTTCTGATTGTTGAGGCCATGGGTCAGGCTGGCGCTATCCTGGCCGCTAAATCCCTGACCCGGGAACCCCATGCGTCACTGATTTATTTTATGGGTATGGACAAGGTTAAATTCCGTAAACCTGTTACACCAGGTGATCAGTTGATATTTAAAATGCAATTTCTTAAACAACGACGTAATGTATTCAAGATGTCTGGAACCGCTTATGTTGATGAGAAAGTCGTGGCTCAAGCTGAACTGATGGCCACATTTGGAGAGGAAAAATGATACATCCAACAGCAATTATCGATTCTAAAGCAGATATAGATTCTAATGTAGAAGTCGGTCCGTATTCGATTATCGGAGCGAACGTTCAGATCGGATCTGGAACGGTTATCGGCCCACATGTCGTTGTTCAACCGCATGTTGAAATCGGCCCGAACTGCCAGATATTCCAATATGCTTCCATCGGTGCCATTCCTCAGGCATTAAAATTTCAGGGTGAAAAAACCTATGTTAAGATCGGACAGGGTACGGTTATCCGCGAGTTTGTTACCGTAAACAGAGGAACAGGATTTGGCGGAGAAATTACGGAGGTTGGTGAAGAGAACTTTCTAATGGCTTATGTTCATATCGCCCATGACTGCAAAACCGGGCGAAACGTTATTTTAGCAAACAATGCAACATTGGCGGGTCATATCGTCATCGAGGATTTTGTAACCGTGGGGGGACTAGTGGCGATTCATCAATTTGTTAGGATCGGAAACTATGCTTATGTCGGTGGAAAATCGGCTGTCGTGAAAGACATCCCTCCTTATGTTATCGCGGCTGGAGACAGGGCAAAACTGCATGGCTTAAACAGTGTGGGGCTAAAACGCCATGGGTTTTCACAAGAGACATTGTCTTTATTGAAAAAGGCCTACAGGATTATTTTCAGGATTGGTCTGACACTAAATGAGGCCATAGAAAGAGTCAAGGCAGAAGTGGAACAGGTTCCAGAAGTAAATGACTTGATCCGTTTTATTCAATCTTCAAAAAGGGGAATTACGCGGTAAAATGAAAATTCCAAATAATAAACAGATGATCAATGACCAAAATTCGAAAATCCAAACAATGGCGCGTCTATTTAGAAAATAGAAAAAAGGAATTAGAAAATAGATGACCGCATCTCTCTCCTATTTATGAATTAAAGGTTCTGGTCATTGAATATTCGGATTTTGAATTTATTTGATTGTTGATGCTTGGACTTTGGGATTTCAAAAAATCCGTTAACGGCTTACGAAAAACATTATCCATGGAGTGGTTCAACAAAAAAGAGCCCCCTGACCCACCAACTATCTTGTTATCATGCGCATAGGACTCATAGCTGGGAACGGCCAGTTCCCCATTCTTTTTTCAAAAGCTGCCAAATCCAAAGGGTATCGTGTTTTTGCCGTTGCTCACAAAAATGAGACGGATTCAGGATTGAACGATCATGTTGACACGGTTGAATGGATTCATATTGGACAGATCAAGCGTATTATGAAGTTTTTTAAAAAAAACGATATCAACCAGGCCGTTCTGGTGGGTGGCATTACAAAAACAAAAATGTTTTATGATGTTAGACCCGACACAAAAGCGATTTCAATTATAGCCGGCATGAGACATACCCATGACGATGGGATATTGAGAGGGTTTGTAAGGGTTCTGGAAAAAGAGGGGATTCAAATAAAACCCTCGACATTTTTAATGCCGGAGCTTCTGGCGCAACCAGGTTGCTGGACCAAACGGAAACCGTCTCGGTCAGATAAAAATGATATCGAACTCGGCTGGAAATTGGCTAAGGAGATCGGGCGCCTCGATATCGGACAGTGTATTGTGATCGGAGGGGGATCGGTGCTGGCGGTGGAAGCCATAGATGGAACAGATGCGACCATAAAACGGGGAGGCCGACTCGGTAAAGGTGCTGCGGTGGTCGTTAAAGTATGTAAACCTCATCAAGACACACGGTTCGACATTCCTGCTGTAGGCGCTCAAACGATAAGGACGATGGTTGAAGCTGGGGCGAAGGTTCTGGTCATTGAAGCCGGCAAGGCGGTTGTTTTTGACAAGAAGGAGATGATCGAATTGGCAGATGTAGCGGGTATTACCATTATTGCGTTGGAAAAGTGACGATATGAAAAAAGTGAGAGTTGGTGTGATTGGTGTCGGATATCTCGGGCAATTCCATGCAGAGAAATATGCCCGGATGAATGATGTTGAACTGGTGGGAGTTGTTGATATAGATAAAAACCGTGCTGAAACTATTGCTGAAAGGGTAAATACAAAATCATATACAGACCATAAAGCGCTATTTGGAAAGGTTGACGCAGTCAGTATTGCCGCACCTACATCGGTTCATTTTGATATTGCCAAGGATTTTTTGAAAAAAAATATCGACGTTCTGATTGAAAAACCGATTACGGAGACCACCGAAGAGGCTGATGAACTGATTCATTTGGCAGAATCAAGGGCGCTTCTTATCCAGGTCGGACACCTCGAGAGGTTTAACCCGGCAGTTGTGGCGCTGAAAGATATCGTAAAGAAACCGATGTTTATCGAATCTCACCGTTTGAGTATCTTTCAAGGGCGCTCTACGGATGTCAGTGTTGTTTTGGATCTCATGATTCACGATATTGATCTTATTTTGAACTTTGTCAAATCGAAAATAAGTGCTGTTTATGCGTCAGGAGTCCCTGTGGTCTCTGAACATGTTGATATCGCAAATGCCCGTCTTGAATTTGAAAGTGGATGTGTTGCCAATGTTACTGCCAGCCGAATATCAACCAAAAACGAAAGAAAAATAAGGCTATTTCAAAGAGATGCTTATGTTTCTGTCGATTTTTCAAAAAAAGAAATTACTGCCATTCAACAAACGGGCAGCGATGATTCTGGGTTGATTCCCGGTATGGAAATTAAACAGGTTGGTTTTGAAACGGGCGATGCTTTGGAGAATGAATTAAAATCATTTGTAAATGCGGTAATCCATCGCGAAGTCCCGGAAGTTACGGCTCAAATGGGACGTGATGCCCTTGAAATTGCGCTGGATATTATGGGTCAAATTAAAAAAGGTGTTCAAAGATTTTTGTCATAGATAAACCATGGACTGTTTTTCAAACAAGAATCGTGTCATGATTATTGCCGGAGAAACTTCCGGTGATCTGCATGGTGCGAAACTTGTTAAGGCCATGCAAAAAAGAAACAATGGGCTCTTTTTTTATGGAATCGGTGGTCAGGCGCTTAAAGAAACCGGAGTTAACATCATTATTGATGCGCATGAAATTTCCGTTGTTGGAATAACCGAAGTATTTTCAAAGGTTCCAAACATTCTAAGAAGTCTTCGAATGGTTAAAAAGGCATTCAAGACCATGCGCCCGGATTTACTGATACTGATTGATTTTCCTGATTTTAATCTTCATGTGGCAGCAGCAGCCAAAAAAATGGGAATACCTATTTTATATTATATCAGTCCGCAGATTTGGGCGTGGAGACCTGGGAGAGTTAAAAAGATTGATAAACTGGTGGACCACATGGCCGTTATTTTACCCTTTGAAGAAAATTTTTACAGAAAACAAAACATCCCGGTGACTTTTGTGGGACATCCATTGCTGGAAAACAGTCTTCCGACAAAAGAAAAGATAGAGGATAAGTGGATGGATGACACCCCTGCCATCGGTCTACTTCCGGGATCCCGTCACGGGGAGATTGAAAGGCATCTGCCGGTGATGATTGGCGCAGCTCGAGTCCTGTTAAAAAAAATCGAAACCATAAAGTTCTTTATATCCCTTTCGCCTGATGTGGAGAAAAAGCGTCTTAAAGAGATTGTTAAAGAACATAAAGGAGAGGCTGATTTTGAGATTGTTGCCGGTAATGTGAGAAACGTTTTAGAAAAAAGCAAAGTTGTTGTGGCCGCATCCGGAACCGTAACTTTGGAGGCGGCAATTTCAGGCACGCCGATGGTCATCATTTATAAAGTATCTCCAGTGAGTTTCTGGTTGGGAAAGACAATGATACGCGTTAAAAATGTTGGCCTTGTTAACCTCATCTCGGGCAAAGAGATTGTTCCGGAGTTGATTCAGAAAGAAGCATCTTCCGAAAGGATTGCAGATACGGTATTTAAAATGCTGAGCGATCCGTTCGGTCTCAGACAATTAAGTCTGGAGTTACTGGCGATTAGAGATAAACTGGGTGGTCCGGGTGCATCGGAGCGAGTGGCAGATATCGCCTTTGGTTTGATCTATGGAAAATGATACCTGAAGCTTCTCTGAAATCGATTTGTTTCAAAGGACTGCTATTAGGATAACTCATGGTTCGCATCCGAATATCTTTTACGACATAGAACGTTGAACGGAGAACCTGAAACGACCCGTTTAGGTAGAATATGTTTAAACTAAAATTAAGAAACAGACACAAACGCTTACTGGCGCTTATCAAGGAAAATAAATTCAGACTTTTTCTGGCAATGGTATGTATGCTGGTCATTGCCGTGGCAAGCTCTGCAACAGCCTTTTTAGTAAAACCGGTGCTGGACGACATATTTTTTAATAAAGACACCACAATGCTCAAAATCATTCCCCTAGTCGTTGTCCTAATTTACTTCCTGCGTGGACTGGGAATGTATGGTCAAGACTATTTAATGAATTATGTGGGAGAAAATGTCATCAAGGACTTAAGAAACGATCTTTATAACCGCATACAAGATCTTCCCATCGCTTTTTTCCATAAAGAAAAGACCGGTGTTCTCATGTCACGAATTACAAACGACGTCAATATTATCAAAACCATGGTTTCAACGGAGGTCACAGGCTCATTAAAAGACAGCTTTACCATTGTGGGTTTGACATTTGTTATTTTTTATCGTGACTGGAAAATGGCCCTGTTTGCATTTGTTGTTTTGCCGATTGCCTTTTTTCCTGTTGTTGAATTTGGCAGAAGGGTTCGACGGATAAGTACCGGTTGTCAGGAGGCTATGGCAGATCTGAATTCTTTTTTGCATGAAACATTTGCCGGCAACAAAATTGTTAAGGCATTCGGTATGGAATCATATGAAAAAAAGCGTTTTTTTAACAAAACCCTCGATCTGTTCAAACTTGAAATGAAAGCCGTAATTGCAAGGTCTTTATCTTCTCCGATCATGGAGTTTCTTGGTGGATTGGGAATCGCTTTTATTATATGGTACGGAGGCTATAAGGTCATTACAGGTAGTTCCACAGCCGGAACGTTTTTTTCATTTATGGCTGCGGTACTGATGTTATATGATCCAGTAAAAAAACTGAGCGGGCTCAACAATGCGGTCCAGCAAGGACTTGCCGCTGCCGATAGAGTTTTCGACATTATAGAAATGGAGCCAGACATAACAGAGAGAAAGGATTCTATTTCAATTAAACGAGGACCCCACCGGGTAACGTTTGAAAACGTGTCTTTTAAATATGATGATGTCATGGTTCTTAAAGATATCAATCTGGATGTCAAGGCCGGCGAGGTTCTGGCACTGGTCGGGATGAGTGGCGGCGGTAAAACATCGCTGGTAAATCTGATACCAAGATTTTATGATGTGACCCAGGGGGCCGTCAGAATCGATGGGATCGATATTCGTGATATTTCGATATCTTCACTTCGTGATCAGATGGGTGTCGTTACTCAAGAACCGATCCTTTTTAACGACACGATAAGGAACAATATCGCCTATGGTAAGTGGAATGCAACGGACAAAGAAATCATCAACGCCGCAGAAGCAGCCTATGCATATGATTTCATACAAAGTTTTCCGAACAAATTTGATACGAATATCGGAGAGCTTGGGGGTCGTCTTTCCGGCGGTGAAAAACAGAGGATATGTATTGCGCGTGCCCTGCTTAAAGATGCACCGATATTGATTCTTGACGAAGCAACATCTTCTCTGGATGCCGAGGCGGAGATGCTTGTTCAGAAGGCTTTGGAGAATTTGATGAAAGGGCGAACGACCTTTGTCATCGCTCACAGGCTCTCAACCATTGATTATGCCGACAGGATTGTCGTTATTGTTAATGGTCGGGTCGAAGAAGAGGGGAAACAAGAGGAACTGATTTCCATGCGAGGAGAATTTTTTAAACTCTATCAGATGCAATACAGTAATGACAATAACAGGGGATACCATTCCGATGTGTTCAAACAGAACAGATAATCTATGAGTCACCTGAACTTATGTGGATTTTTGGATACAAAGAGCGATAATAAATCTTCAATACCTGGCCTTACCCGATTCAATACGGTTGGTTGTTTATGCAAGATCTAACAATTGGCCGCAGCATCGACTATGATTGCCGATTGGGTCATACCAAGGGGAGACTTCAATCGAAAATTTTCAATTAATAACCGCCATCCCGCCTAAGATGAAAAGTAATTCCATTATAAATAGATACTTACTCAAAGAAATGATGTTGCCTTTTGTCATTAACGTGGTGTTTTTTACTTTTGTATTTCTGATGACAAAGATACTTGATATCACAAATCTGATTGTAAATTACAAAATCAGTATGTTTTCCGTTCTTTTAATCCTTCTCTATTCCGTTCCCCGTTTTCTATCTTTTGTGATCCCCATGTCAGTGATGATGGCTGTTTTACTGACGTTTATTCGATTGTCAAACGATAAAGAACTTGTTGCCCTCAAAGCAGGCGGAGTCAGTATTTACGGCCTGATGCCTCCCGTGCTTGTTTTTTGTGTAATTGGGTTCGTCTTATCTGTTCTTATAACTCTCTATGGAATGCCGTGGGGAAAGGTTTCAATTAGAGAACTGACATTTCAAGTTGCTGCGTCTCATGTCGATGCCGGACTTAAAGAGAGGACTTTCAATGACAGTTTTAAAGATGTCATGCTTTATATCAATAAAATAGATTTAAAGAAAAAAATTCTCAGGGATGTTTTTATTGAGGACAAACGGTCTCAAAATATTGTCAGTACCATAATGGCGCCAAAAGGGAGAATGTTTGCAGACCCTGAAAAGCTTGTATTTCATTTAAAACTTTACCAAGGAACCATCAATCAAGTCAATCTTGGAAACAGGTCTGCCCACTCGATCAACTTTGACAGCTATGATGTCAATCTTGATTTCAAAAAACCTCTGACGGCCTCAAATGGTGGTCCCAAAGATGAAGATGAGATGCATTTTGGAGATTTAAGGGAGTACTTGAAGACCTTTCCTAAAAAAAACGCGCAGTATTATTCGGCATTGATTGAATTACACAAAAAATTTTCGATTCCATTTGCCTGCTTGGCCCTTGGACTTTTGGCGGTTCCTCTCGGGATTCAGTCGGAATCTGCAAAGCGGTCCACGGGTTTGGGGTTGGGAATGATCTTCTTTTTAATCTATTATGTGATGTTGTCGGCCGGGTCTGTTTTTGGAGAAGCCGGTGTTTATCCACCAATGATCGGAATGTGGGTTCCGAATATCGCCTTGGGTAGTCTGGGCCTGTTTCTTCTTACCAAGACTGCAAATGACCGAGCTGTAAAAATAATGTCGTTCTTCAATTTTTTTAAAAAGAAATTTAAACCGCTGTTAAAAAAACATAAAAACGATGAATAAATCGAATCAGTGGTTACAAAAGACGTATTTCGATTTTACCAAAGCATCACGATAAGATGTCTATTATTTACAAATATATAACAGTTCAGATTTTAAAATATTTTGGAATTGTTCTGGTATTTGTCGTCGGTATATATCTTGCTGTGGATTTTTTTGAAAAGTTAGATGATTTTATTGAAGCCGCCATACCGTTTTCAAAGATGATATTTTTTTTCGCACTTAATATACCGTTTATCGTTGCCCAAATAATTCCCATTTGTATTCTGATGTCTGTTCTCATCGTCTTTAGTCTCATGGCTCGAGGCAACGAGCTTACGGCTCTAAAAAGCAGTGGAATACGCATCTATTATCTTTTAAAACCGGTTTTCATCATAGGATGTATTTTGGGTGTCCTACTTTTTGTCTTGTCTGATGTCATCGTTCCCATCACAATGGGAAAGTCGAACCAGATTTGGTTCAAAGAGGTTCGTAGAGAGCCGACAGTTATCACTAAGGAAAAAAATATTTGGATTAAAGGCAATCGAAGTATCACACACGTTAAATATTTTAATCCAAAAAACAAAACCATCAATGGAATTACCTTTTATAAGTTTGATGAAAATTTCAGACTGATCCGGAGAATCGATGCCAAGAAAGGTGTTTTCGATAAAGGGGCATGGATGTTACATGAATTAATGGAACAGATTCTTGACAAAAAAAAGGGGAACTGCAACATAACCTTTCATAAAAACAAGACGGAACAATTAGACTTATTGCCTGAAAATTTAATTACGGTGGCTAAAAAATCGGAAGAGATGACCTTTAAAGAGCTGTTAGCGTATATCAAAAAAGTTGAGGCAGAGGGATATGATGCCACGGTATATAAGGTGGATCTTTATGCCAAGATAGCCTTTCCTTTTATCTGTGTCATTATGTGTATGGTAGGGACAGGTCTTGCGGCCAGAGGAACCGTTGGAGAAGGTATGCCTGTTGTCATTTCCTACGGTATTGGTACAGCATTTATATACTGGATTTTTTACAGTTTTTGTTTGTCGCTCGGATATGGTGAGATATTGCCACCTGGTATTGCTGCATGGTCCGCAAACCTGGCTTTTTTCAGTTTTGGAGCGCTGACGTTATTGAATGCCGAATAATACCTGAGTCTTGCATGAAAATTAATGAGAATATTTCGGTTACTTGATTGAAGTACGCTTAAGAAAAATCATATCATTTTTCACCCAATGCACGAACCGGAGACTTTCATCTGCTACGTTATTAAGAGCTTGCAATCCGCCACAGATCTTTGGCGGATGGCTTCGCCCTTAAATGCCTTGCATATATGAAAGCCTCCAACTCGTGCAAGGTTATGAGTAGGGCGTGGCCAATGGAAAGTGAAAAAGGACACCTGGTTGATATTTTTATATAATATACTGTTTTTTATTGTGATAACCATGGGATTTCCCCTGATAATTCCCATGGTTCTGATATCTGGCAAGCGACGGAAAACAGTTCTTCAGCGATTGGGAATGGCCGGGTTGCCAAGAGAATTCGTATCCGGAAAACCTGGCAGGCCAGTAAAAAAGCACATATGGATACACGCACTTTCGGTGGGAGAGGTACTCTCCTCAGTTCCACTCGTTAAGGGGTTAAAGGAATGTTCTAATACCAGAGATATTGTATTTTCTGCTTCTACCCAAACAGGCTTTGATATGGCCAAGCAGCATTTAACAAACGAAGTTCATTCTGTTTTTTATTTTCCTTATGATCTGGCTTTCTCGGTAAAACGTATTGTTAGAAGAATAGATCCTGCAGTTGTTGTAATGG
Source organism: Deltaproteobacteria bacterium (assembly GCA_019313025.1). The sequence goes on along the minus strand of JAFDCA010000626.1, from coordinate 2,381 downwards.
TTGAGACGGATATATGGCCCAATTTTCTTTTTGAGATGAAAATGAGAAAGGTGCCTGTATTTCTAGTGAATGCAAGGCTATCTAAAAAATCTTTTATCGGATACAAACGTTTTGGGTTATTTACCAAGCAGGTGTTCTTGAAATTTTTTCATATCTGTACCCAATCCTCAGAGGACGCGGGGCGCTTTCAAGAACTTGGTGTTCCGTTGGATCGGATAACTGTAACCGGAAACGTTAAATTTGATGGTATACATCAAATCCAAGGTTCACGAGAAACGGATATCCTAAGGCAATCCATGCACATACAGAATGCCCGGAAGGTATTTTTGGCAGGAAGCACGCATCCAGGTGAAGAGGTGATGCTGTTGGATGCATTTTCAAGAGTAAAACATCACGAGAACGATTTATTACTCATTGTGGCACCCCGCAATCCCGAACGCGCTGGTTCAGTGTTTCGTATCTTTGATTCTGCAGGATATTCAGTTGCCTTTATGAAAGAACTTAAAAAGATATCATCCGGAAAAAAATTGGATGTTATCATCATTGATATCATGGGAATTCTAAAAAAGCTTTATGCCATCGCTGATATCGCATTTGTTGGCGGAAGTTTGGTGAATTGCGGCGGACACAATCCTCTTGAACCCGCAGCATTTTCAAAACCGATTATATTTGGACATGATATGAGCGATTTTGCTGACATATCTAAAATGCTTCTGGAGGCTGGGGGTGCCGTTCGTGTCAAGAATGCAAAAGATCTATATAATGCCCTGGTTTCACTATTGGAAAATGAAGAAAGAGCCTTGGAGATGGGAAATAATGCTTTGGGAGTTTTGACCACCAATAGAGGGGCTATTGAAAAGACGATACGGGTGATCAAAGATCACCTGTAATTTTTTAACCTTTTAAAATCATTGCCGCTTCAGGTATAATTAAATTTTTTCTGAAAGAACTCGTGGCATAAGGGCTCCTAATGAAAGAACCTACCCAGGCTATTTATATAGGTCATTTGTTTTAACAGGGAGTTTCATCCATAAAGTTAAATATAGTATGGTTCTTTCAAAATGATCCCTAATCCACTCAGACAGCTTCCAGCAAAAAAAATTAATCATACCTGAAGCTTTTTAAAGTGATTTATTTCGAAAGACTCAACTATTAACGAAAAACGAATAACAGATAACCAAAAGCCGAAAAGCACCGTGATTTATATTAAGAAAAAGATCGAAAGAATTATAACGGGTAACAGCAAAGATGAATATGGTTGGTTTGAGTTTTTTTTATGCATGATCTCAAAATGTTATGGGGGTGCCATAAAATTAAGACGCAGTTTTTACAAAAAAGGTATTTTAACATCAAAAAAACTTTCCTGTCCCACAATTTCTATTGGAAACATTACCGTCGGCGGCACTGGAAAGACACCCATGACGATATATGTTGCCCAAGCTTTAAACCAATTGGGATATAAAGTGGCGATTGTCAGCCGTGGGTACAAAGGAAAGGCTGAGAACATCGGCGGTATAGTGAGTGACGGAAAGATGGTGCTGATGACGCCTGAAATTGCGGGAGATGAACCCTATATGATGGCAAAAAGATTGAAGGATGTGCCGGTAATTGTGGGGAAAAACCGGTTTAAGGCGGGCAGGTTGGCTATTCGGAAATTTGATCCGGATGTTATTGTGCTCGATGACGGATTTCAGCACTTAATGCTTCAGCGTGACCTGGATCTTGTACTGCTCGATTATCATAAACCTTTTGGGAATGGACACCTATTGCCCAGGGGGATTATGAGAGAACCTGCTTCAGCGCTTTTATTTGCGGATGCAATAATATTGACAAAATCCGATGCGATGAACCATAACGAAGCATCATCGTCGTCAAAAAAGCTTCGTCCCTATGAAAGAAAAAAACCGACCTATCGGTCTTTTCATCATCCGTTTATTTATAAAAGGATTAACGGAGAGAAAAAAATATTTGAGAAAAATGTGCAAGAGACATTCAAAGAAAACTTAGATTGTATAAAAGGGCGCAATGCCTTTGCTTTTTCTGGTTTGGCAGATAATTATAATTTTCTGCGGACCCTCAAGAGCCTTAAATGCAATGTGTTGGGCTTTATGGAATTTCCGGATCATTATCCTTACTCAGAAAGGAATCTTGACGACATTTTTTGGGCTGCTAAAAGGAGCAAGTCGAATTGCATCATTACCACCGAAAAGGATTATGTCCGGATTGCTCACAAAATCGATTGGTCCGATGACCTGTTTGTTATCGGAATTGAAATTGATTTTGGGCTGGATACACAGCGATTTAATGCCTACATTGAAAGCTGGATAAAGAAATCGGTATGACCGGATTAAAATGACGGCAATAAAGGCATAAGAAGAGAT
>JAFDCA010000625.1 GCA_019313025.1 Deltaproteobacteria bacterium | reverse complement strand
CTCTAATGTGATCAAAGGCATAAATGCTAAGGCCCATTTCACGATCCACGTGGATTCTCTTTATGAGACTATAGGGGAGAACACTTTCAGGTTTTTGTCCAAGCCCTAATATTTTCATTACTGCATCAAATGGAATGCTTCTTAACTCGCCTTTTACATTAATATCTGAGAATTCAAGCCCGATGATCATGGGCAAATTACAATGGTCCGCCTTTTCCATTTCTTTGAATATTTCTCCACGGCTATTGATGATAAATTTCCGACCAAGGTCAAGAACGGCAAGTGGATCTTGTTCCTTTATTCTGATATTGATTCCCGTGGGGAGCTCTCTGCTGACCTCTGCATCTTCAATCCATGAATGCGCTAGCAGCCGCTTTCGAACCTTTGAGATATTAACCGAAAATATATTGACGCCAGTGGTGATATTCGCCTGTTTCAAAACCTGTTTTTGTGTGAGTCGATGCGTACCGATAATCGACAATTCTTTAGCCTTGAAATAATCGCACTGGGTTAAGAAGTCGTAGCTAAAAACAAAAAGTAAGCTGACCAATACCAACGCTGCTCCAACCAACGATAGTCTTAAACAGAAGACAAAGCGCTTTAACATCCTACTGCGCTTTCTGGCCGTGCTGTTTTTGTAATAGTTCTTACGTATGCGTTTACGCCCCAACAATCTTAACCTCCCTTTCCAAATGGACGTTGAACTTTTCAAATACAATTTTCTCAGATAGGTCCATCAGCGCCAGAAAGTCGGCCGCCGATGCGTTTCGTCGGTTGATAAAAAAGTTGGCATGTTTTGATGAAATTTCTGCACCGCCAACAGATTTCCCCTTCAGGCCGGCCATCTCAATAAGCTGGCCGGCGGTTTCTCCGGATGCCGGATTTTTAAAGAAACATCCTGCACTCGGCCAACCTATGGGCTGGCTTTGCTTTCGTGTTTTCATGATTTCCCGAGCCGTTTTTTTTAGTGCTTTGGAATCCGAAGAACAAAGACAGAATCGTCCATCCAAAATAATCGTTTGATCGCGATGACCGTCCGTCAACTCCGGGCGCCATGATATTCTCCGATACCCAAAATTGATCTTTTCTTTTTTTATTCTGCGTGTATCGCCTGTGGGCAAAAGAACATTGATGGATTCAAGCACATTTTCCATGGAACCATGAGACGTTCCGGCATTCATTATAATGCCTCCGCCAACCGTTCCGGGAATGCCCAGAGCGAAATTCATACCTCCCAGGCCTTGTTTCAATGCATAAGCACACAAGGTTTTCAGATTTGCGCCTGCCATCGCCGTTACTATTACCCTGTCGGCGTTCGTGTCGGTCTGATCAATTTCTTTCAGACACTTTGTCAACGCAATGGCAATACCTTTGATGCCGTTATCCTTGACCAGAAGATTGGTGCCCTTACCGACGATCAAATAAGAAAGTCCTCGAACCCACGACCATTTGACCAGCGTTTTTAGATCTTCAACATTTTCAGGTATTACAAAAGCCTCGGCCGGCCCGCCGACGCGCAACGAAGTATGCCTGGACATGGGTTCACCAAATTTGACGTTATGTTTAAATCGGCTTTCAAGCCATTTGATTGAATCCGAATCAAGCGTCATAACTGCCATATCCTTTTACAACGCTTCTAGCAGCATTTCTCCAACTTTCCAAACATCTCCAGCACCCAATGTAAGGAGAACGTCATTCGACGATAGAATTGTTTTCAGATGTGAAACCGCTGTTTCAAGGCTTTCCATATAGGCGACATTTTTATGTCCATGACGCTGAATTTCTTCAAACAAGCCAACCCCTTCGACACCATCTATCTTTTTTTCTCCGGCAGCATAAATGGGAAGAACGACGAGAAGGTCCGACTCGTAGAACGCACGGGTAAATTCTTCAAACAACGCCTGGGTTCTGGTATATCGGTGTGGCTGGAACACCACCGCAATCCGTTTGTCCGGCCAGCTTTCCCTTGCAGCTTGAAGCGTCGCCTTAATTTCTGTGGGATGATGACCGTAATCGTCAACAACAGTAATCCCCTTCTTTTCGCCTTTAATTTCCAGCCGTCGTTGAACGCCTTCCGCATTTTGAAGCGCAGATTTTATCACGTCAAAGGGAATATCGAGTTCGATGCCTACGGCAATGCTTGCCAGTGCGTTGTATACATTATGGATGCCCGGAAGATTTAAGGTGATCTCTCCCAAAGATGTTCCAAGATGATCTACTTTAAACCTGCTTTTTAACCCTTCAAAAACCACATCTCTTGCCTTAAAATCGGCCTGAGTACTCATTCCATAGGTTGTAAATCGTTTATGAATTTTCGGAATCAGTGACTGGATGGGCTCATTGTCCAAACAAAGAACCGCCAGGCCATAAAACGGTATTCTTTCAATAAAACTTAAAAAGACTTCTTTGATGTGCTCCAGGTCCCGATAAAAATCCATATGCTCTCGATCAATATTGGTTACCACAGCGATGGTCGGAGAGATTTTCAGAAAAGAACCGTCACTTTCATCTGCTTCGGCTACGATGAAGTCCCCTTCTCCAAGCAACGCATTGGAATCGATGCTTTTGAGTTTCCCGCCAATCACAATGGTAGGATCAAGCCCTCCTTTGCCCAGCACAGCGGCAACAATGGACGTGGTGGATGTTTTCCCATGTGCACCGGCAATCGCCACGCTGTATTTTAAACGCATCAGCTCTGCCAGCATCTCCGCTCTGGGTATGACCGGAATTGATGCTCTGCCTGCTGCAATAACTTCAGGGTTATCTGGACCGACCGCCGATGATATGACAACAACATCAGCTCCGAGAATCTGTTCTTCTGAATGCCCTTTAAATATGATCCCCCCAAGGCTTTCCAAGCGCCGGGTAATATCTGAAGAACTGATGTCAGATCCGGATACTTTATAGCCGAGATTGAGCAAAAGTTCGGCAATTCCGCTCATTCCGATGCCACCGATTCCCACAAAGTGAATATGGTATTTTTTGAGAAACATGCGTTTACTTCCATAAATCCAAAAAATTCATCATTAAGAAATCAACTCATAACAATCATCAACAATCATGGTCGCTGCATCCGTACGTCCAAGCTCCCTTGACCGCTGCGCCATTTGTTGCAGGGCTTCCGGTCTTTGAAAATAATAATTAATTCGTTTTGCAAGGATTTTGCCGCTAAGATCTTTTTCAAGAATCATCTCAGCAGCCCCTGTCTTTTCCAAAGATCGGGCGTTTAATACCTGATGGTTGTCCGCCGCAAAAGGAAATGGAATAAATATAACGCCTTTGCCAATGGCTTTGATTTCCGCCACCGTGGTGGCCCCTGCACGGCATATAATAAGATCGGCGTTTTGGTACTGACGGGCCATGTCCTTGAAGAATGCCCGTGTATCGTTCTCAATACCGCGTTCGTTATACCTTCGCCGGACCTGTTTTTCATCCTGTGAACCGGTTTGGTGCACAAAGAAAATGTTCTCTCTATTCTCAAGATACTCAAGGGCTTCCAAAAGCGCCATATTTATACTGTGAGCCCCCTGGCTTCCCCCCAGTATCAGGATCGTAAATTTTCTCTCTTTTTTCGATGGCATGATATGCGTATTTTTTAAAGTTTCCGCACATTGAACGATTTCTTTTCTCACCGGATTTCCGGTAAACCGGATTTTGCTGGGTGCTACATTCATTTTTGTTTCCGCAAACGAAACATATATCCGATCTGCAACGCATGACAGAATTCGATTGGTGATTCCCGGCAGAATATTCTGCTCATGTAAAACAATTTTAATTCCCAAAAGCCAGGCGCCCATGACCAAAGGCCCTGCAGCGTATCCACCAACACCAACCACGATATGCGGTTTAAAGCCTCGAAGGATAAACATCGACTCAATGATCCCTTTGGGTACTTTTGAAATCGAGACAAGCTGATTCCAAACCCCTCGCCCCTTGAAACCCACGGCTGTAATACGCTTATGGGCAAAACCGGTTTCCGACAAAATCGAAATTTCAAATGGTTTCCCGGAACCCACAAACAAGACACTGTTTTCACCATTTTTTGCCAAAAACTCCTGAGCAATGGCAATTCCCGGAAAAAGATGGCCGCCGGTACCACCTCCTGCAATGACGACTCGAAGGGCTTCCGAAGGTTTTCTTCGCAACGGGTGAACTTTTTTATGCCCTCCTTTTTTATTTTCTCTATCCATAATTGCGGATGACTATTTGTCACTGCTTATGCGAGCCTTTTTCATTGCACCAATGTTCATCAGCACACCGATGGACACCATGTTCACTAAAAGGGATGTTCCGCCATAACTTAAAAATGGCAGCGTAAGCCCTTTGGTCGGAAGGAGTCCTAAAGCCACACCCATGTTGACACAAATCTGTAACCCTATGGCCGTTGTCAGACCGATGGCCACAAATGATCCGAAAGCATCTTTGCTGTTTCTGGCAATGGATATCCCCCTCCACAAAACCAGGGTATAAAGTCCCAGAATAATCAAAACCCCTATAAGTCCGAGTTCTTCTCCAATGACCGAAAATATAAAATCGGTGTGAGGTTCGGGAAGATAAAACAGTTTCTGATAGCCCTTGCCGATGCCGGTACCCCATATTCCTCCTGTACCGAAGGCCAATAGGGAATGGACGACTTGATAGCCTTTATCCGCCGAATATTGCCACGGATTCATAAAGGACATGATCCGCTCTATTCGGTAATTGGCACTGACCATTAAATAGTAGATGATTGGAACGACCAAGACCAGTGATCCCAGCAGATATGAGAGACGAACCCCGCCCACAAAAAGCATGATCCACGTAATGGCACCAAAAATAATCACCGAACCGAAGTCGGGTTGCAACATGATCAGAACCGTAAACATGCACAGAACCAAAACGTGGGGCAAAAAACCAACCTTAAATTCCTTAATTCGATTCATTTTTTTGTTCATTGAATACGCCAGATAGATGACCAGCACAAAACGAGCCAATTCAGAAGGCTGAAACGTAAAGCCGGCAATTCGAAACCATCGTTTTGCACCCCCTGCCGAATATCCGACTCCGGAAATAAGAATCGCAAAAAGAAGCATTGCGGACAGGATAAGCAATGGATATGTCAAAGAACGAAGAATATGATATGGAATATGGCAACTGATGACCAATACAATGATACCCAACAACGCAAAAATGGATTGTTTTTTTAAAAAATAATAACTCGTTCCGAACTTTTTAAGAGCCAGTGCCGAACTCGCGCTGTAAACCATGACAATACCGATTCCCACCAAAAATAATACCGGAAATAATAGCGCGATATCGTATTGTATGGGCTGTTTGTTAACCTTTTGTTTTTTTTGTTTGTCAATGGCCATACGTTATATTCCGATTTGATTTTTCAAGATTTTCAACTGCTTTACAAAATACTTCCCCCCGCTCTGCATAACTTGTGTACATGTCAAAACTGGAACAACCGGGAGATAAAAGCACAATGTCTCCGGGTATCGCCGAAAAATAAGCCAATCGGACCGCATCTTCCATAGTGTCTGCGGTTTGGGCTCCGTCCTGGCAAGAATCTTCAAGAACTGATCTTATGGCATCCCCTGCTTCACCCATAACAATCAGTTTTTTTGTATGCTGCACCATCAGTTCCCGAAGCTGTTTAAAGTCTCCACCTTTATCACGACCACCCATAATAATAACCACCGGTTGATCGAAAACTTCAAGCGCCCTTGCCACTGCATCGATGTTTGTTCCCTTTGAATCATCGTAAAAGTGGATACCGTTGATGGTTTTAATATACTCCAGACGATGGGAAAGTCCCTTGAAACTGTTCAATGCAGATTGTATCCCCTCCAAGCTCCCACCGGCAGCAAGGGCCGCCAGCGATGCTGCCGTCATATTTTCCATGTTGTGCCGCCCCAAAAGACCTACTTTTGAAAGATCGAGAAAGCCTTGGGGGATTTCTCTTGTAAAAATCTTGATGACCGGTGTCTTTTGTTCACTGAGTTGTCCAATGAGTGCATACTCCCGGTCTTTGACATCAGAATCGCCCTAATAATAAAAGGGAAGTTTTCGGGTCCTAATGGTTTGGCTGATTAAAGAAATAAACGGATCGAAACCGTTTATTACCGCCGTATCGCCTTCTGTCTGATTTTTAAAAATACGACCTTTGGATCTTACATAAGATATAAAATCCGGATATCGATCAAGATGATCCGAAGTGATGTTCAGCAAAACACTGACCCGCGGTCTGAATGTGTCGATGGTGTCGAGCTGAAAACTGCTGACTTCGGCCACAACAATGTCGACGGCATTTCCCCATTCGACACAATCGATCAAAGGGTTTCCGATATTTCCGCCCACAAAGACTTTAAGCCCCGAATTCTCCAGCATACGCCCCAATAACCGTGTGGTCGTCGTTTTACCGTTGGTACCGGATATGGCAACAATGGGTTCTCGAATATATCGTGAAGCAAACTCGAGTTCTCCCATTATCGGCACACCCTTTTCTTTGGCCTTTTCTAATGGCAAAATGGTGTGGGGGACCCCCGGACTCAAAATGATAAGATCGGCATTTTCGAACGTCTCTATCTCATGCCGACCCAGTTCAATCTTAGCGCCCATTTTACGGATTTCCGGCAAGTAAGTCTTCAGAGCATCTTCTTCGGCGATATCCGTTACAGTTACGATTGCCCCCTTGTTTTTGGCGAATCGTGCTGCGGCCATGCCGGACACACCGAGACCGACGACAACAATCTTTTTTTGATGAAGATCCATATGACCCATTTGTTTATCGGTTATCGGTTATCGGTTATGGATTGTGTATCATCAACCGATAACCTTCACCTTTTTTTGCTATCCATTACCCCGATCACCCATCACCTATTACCTCATTCCTTTTATCTTAATTTCAGCGTACTCATGGAAATCAATGCCAGTGCAATTGCGATAATCCAGAATCGAACAATAACTTTGGGCTCCGACCATCCTTTGAGTTCAAAATGGTGATGAAGAGGCGCCATCCGAAAAATTCTGCGACCATTTGTCATTTTGAAAAAACCGACCTGAAAAATAACAGACAGTGTTTCAATAACAAATAGCCCTCCGACCAGTGCCAGGAGTATTTCCTGCTTGGTGATCACCGCCACAGTGCCAATTGCTGCGCCCAGGGATAGAGAACCCACATCCCCCATAAAAATTTGTGCGGGATAAGAATTGAACCACAAAAAACCCAAACCTGAACCGGCCATGGCGCCACAAAAAATTGCAACCTCCCCACTTCCTGCCACATAATTGATCTGCAAATAATTGGCGATCTTAACGTGCCCGGCCACATATGCAAAAACCATATACGCAGCCGAAGCGATAATAAACGGTCCGATGGCAAGGCCATCCAGCCCGTCAGTGATGTTGACTGCATTCGAAGTACCGATAATAACCAATGCTGCAAAGAGTACATATCCCAACCCAAGATCAGGTGAAATATTTTTAAAAAACGGGATGGTTATGCGGGTGGAAAAGTCCGGACTCACATAGACCATGATCCCTGTAACCATTGCCAGAATCGCCTGAAGCAAAATTTTATTTCGAACAGTCAATCCTTTGCTTTGCTTTTTGATCTGCATGAGATAGTCGTCTATGAAACCGATACATCCGTAGCCGACTGTCACAAAAAGCACGATCCATACAAAATAATTGGTTAAATTGGTCCACAACAGTGTGGAAACAGTAATTGAAAAAATGATCAACGTTCCGCCCATGGTCGGTGTACCAGCCTTTTTAAGGTGCGTCTGGGGACCGTCATCTCTGATATATTGACCGATCTGCATGTAGCTCAGTTTTCGAATCACCCAAGGTCCCAGGATAAAACAAATTAAAAAAGCCGTCAGACTAGCATAGATGGTCCTAAACGTAATGTATCGAAATACGTTAAAAACCGACAACGTCTTATGAAGCGGGTATAGTAAATGATACAGCATGCTTTAATTTAACTCTTCCGGTGGCTGCTTAATTCTTTTTAAAAAATCGATTCACCAGAGCTTCAAGTAGGGTTAAACTTTATATCAATTCTAATTATCACCTGAGTTTTGCGCGAGTTCGGAGGCTTTCATATGCAAAGCATTAAGGGTGAAGCTATAGTGTGCCATTGCGAGCCCTTAATAACGCTGCAGATTAAAGCCTCAGGCTTGCTCAAAATTAGGTGTCAGCCCACGCCATCAAACCTTGGACAACTTTTTCCATGGCCATCCCCCTGGACCCTTTTACCAGAACCCAGTCACCAACATTGAGTCGGCCT
>JAFDCA010000624.1 GCA_019313025.1 Deltaproteobacteria bacterium | reverse complement strand
GGACCAAAGAGGCCAATGCTGAGGCTGGCTCGCTCTACCAAAAAGCAATTGAGCTCGACCCCAGCTGGGCGCGACCTTACTGTTACATGCCTTGGGTTCCCGTAAACGACATGCAGATGGGTTGGAGAGAGAATCCCGAGAAATCGTTGGAACTCGCCTTGGAGTGGGCACAGAAGTGCTATGCGCTCGATCCCAACGACTATAAGACCCACTGGACTCTGGGTTACGTATATCTATACCTACGGGATTTCGACCGGGCCATCAGCGAGTATGAGCGCGCCTTGGCGCTCAATTCCAACGACGCTGACTTCCTTGCTCAGATGACGATTGCACTGACTTTAATGGGCCGGCCGGAGCAAGCCATTGCGCAGCTCAAAAAAGCGATGCGGATGAATCCTCGTCATCCGTCATGGTATTGGACTGTCTTGGGCGGTGCCTATTACGAGGCGGGGCGGTATGATGAGGCGTTAGCAACACTAAAACAGAACAACAAACCATCGTTTTTTGATCATCGCAATCTCGCTGCAGTTTATGTCCAATTGGGCCAACTCGAAGAGGCTCGTGACGAGGTTTCAAAACTTTTAGAAAAAAATTCTTATTTTACGCTCAAGGCGGTGAATAATCAACCGTACAAGAATGAAAATCGTCTGCAGCGCTTAATCAATGATCTGCGCAAGGCCGGGGTGCCAGAGTAGATTAATATTTTGATACCTGCTTCAAATTTTCCACTATAAAGCAGCCCTTTCAAAGTTGCATATCCCTCCAACAAAGTAATTATCAGAGGCCATAAATTTATGAAATCATTTTTCTCGATTTTCAGGCTGCCATTGACGCATAACTGCTTATTTATTTAAACTTTTTAAGTGCCTGAATTTCTATGATTTCCAAATGTTATCTTGACTCAATAGGGTGAATCCTGCCAAGCGGATTCACCCTTATAATTTTAAGCATAAAGGTTTTCAATCCATCTGATGGCTTCGGTATCACTGACCTTTCCCAGATAAATTTCAGTCGTTTGAAGGCTCGAATGCCGTAAAATTACTTTTGAAATTATCTCTAAAGGAACATTTGAACGGGATGCGAAAGTTGCCGCATGTCGTCGCAGATCGTGGGGCCTCAGACGTATTCCACCAACTGACCGGCTTTTCCCACCATGGCTCTGGCGGCTCCATAACAAATTGGAAAAATCATCTGATTTGGTGCAATTTTCTGGACCCGAACATATTCTTTTAGCCGGTCGGCGACCTTTTGCGGAATAAAAATCAGCTCTTGCTCTTTACCGCTTTTGGTATCATTTAGGATCAATTTCCGGTCTAGAATATCAGCCGGTGTCAATTTCAGCACCTCACCGACTCTCATTCCACCCCTTGCCATCAGCTCCAGCATCAGGCGGTTGCGAACATTGTCGGTCCTGAAAATGATTTCGTCCACGGTCTCTTTTTCAATAATGTCCCAATGAACAACCGCTTTCGGCCTGAATAATTTGCGCAGCATCGGTGAATCACATGGATTTTGAAGATCGCCATCGAAGTTATTTCTCAAAAAGTTGAAAAAGGCGGTCAAGTGGGAAAAACGAATCCGTTTTGTCTGGGGTTTCCGCCCCTCGGTGAATTCTGTCATATTATGTTGTGAGTATTTTCTATCCCATTGAGAATACTATAAAATTTTCCGTTTTTCTGTTAAATTTTGATTTGTTATTAATATCAATGAGATACAAGCAAACCATGCTCAAGGCTCAATTTAGCTGTTAACATCATAATGGATGAAAAAGATCCTGCTATGATAATACAGATTCTGCTAATGAGTGATGGCTGCTTCAAGTAATATGGCAGTCATTAAAAAGTTTTATGATTAATATGGTTTTAGCCGTTAGTGGTAGACTGGATGATTTCTCTTGGTTGCGTTATAGATGGTTTAAAAAATCATCGTTCACGTCTTGGCTATCATCTTGTGAGAGATCTTTATCAATTTGCTCAATGGTTAGGTTTAAAAACTCATCACAGTAGCGTTCCCACAAAATTGATTCGAGTTGAGTGATTTGATCCCACAATCTAAATGCGATATTGACTTCCTTATTTTCTTCCATTTTGTGATTCCTCCTTGTATGTAATTTATTTGTAAGAAGTCTCAGCGACCAGTCGATGCTCATGAGACTTAGAGGCTGTCGAGCCATTGCATAATATCTTTTTTGTTTTTCCAATCGATGAGTTTATCTATTTTGGGATCATGGGGTAAAAGTGATTGGGTGTGTTGGATAAATTGCTGCTGGATGTGTTTTTTTCTTGCCATATCCAGTTTGAGATATACCATGGTAGATTCAATTTTATCGTGGCCCAAATGATTTTGAATTTCATCAATGGAGTGACCGCTGGCCAGCATTCTAACGGCGCAGCTGTGCCTGAGACTGTGGACCGGACTAATCTGTTTGAGGCGTTTGGCTGACAAGGCAATGGAGAGATATTTTCGATAGATGTGATAAATACCGTGGCGGGTAAATTCTTTGTTTCGTTGATTGATAAACAGACGCTG
>JAFDCA010000623.1 GCA_019313025.1 Deltaproteobacteria bacterium | reverse complement strand
GCAAGACAATCGGCTCTTTCATTTCCTTCGATACCGACATGCCCTTTTACCTTTATGAATTTCAGATCATCGAATTTTGAAACGATCATCTTGATGGATTCTATGATGTTCTGATTTTTTTTTGCCTTCCATCCTTGTGTAAGAACGCCGTATGCGTATCTGCTGTCTGTAAATATCCGAACCGGAAGATTCGAATTTTTTACAGCCAAAAGACCCGATCGGATGGCTTCGAGTTCTGCCATGTTGTTGGTGGCAATGCCGATATATTTAGAGATTTCTTTTTCATGTTTGCCAAAACGCAACACCACGCCGATTCCCGACGGACCGGGATTTCCTGCAGATGCGCCGTCTGTATAGATATTTATGGCATCATCACTGGATGTTTCCATGAATTCCATATCGGGTTTCATTATTGTGTGCTTTTGCTTTGACGATTTTCGGATTGATTTTTTTTCTTTCTTGGATTTTTCATTCTTTTGTGAAGGATCGATGGGCGTAATATTTTTAGAATGGACCCAGTATTCGTAATCCTGATCAAGCTGATACCTGATCAGCACCTTACCGTTTTGGGTAATCGGTTTTTGATCTATGTCGATTGCCACCCAGACTTTATTTTTTTTGAAAACCATCCGTTTCCATTGGGTGGTGTCATGTGTCATTGGTCACCAAATTTCAGATTGCAGGTTTCAGGTGTCAGACATCAGGTTTCAGGGCTTAGGAATCGGGATTTAGTTACGTATATCAGAAATTAATTTCCGATCCCCGACCCCTATCCCTGATCCCTATCATTTAAGTGTATAGATGAAATTCCCTGCTAATTTCTTCAAATGTTTTCAAATCTTTAAGCCATGATTTTTCTATGGCGTGAATATCATCTAAGCTTTCGATACGCTGTCGTATCTTTTTATCTCCAATGATAAGGTCTATGGGCAGTCTTTCAAATTCATATTCGTATGGTGTGCGCTTCCATTCAAACATATTGTTGTGATGCAAGATTACGGCATGGAGAAGTTTAAGGGTCGTTAAATAGGGTTTGAATTCATATGGATCCGTTATGTGGATTTGAAACCCGTTGCATGTCAGACCGCTCCATTTGTTGAATGTCGGTTCAAATACAACCGGTCTGAGTATGATGCCCGGGAGTTTGTTTCCACCCAACGTCGACATTAAGCGTTTGGTATCAACAAACGGAGCACCGAATATTTCAAATGGAAGGGTGACCCCCCTGCCTTCTGAAACATTGGTTCCTTCCCACAATACTTGCCCGGGATAAACCATAGCAGTTACTGGCGATGGCATGTTGGGTGATGGTGGAATCCATGGAAGGCCCGTTTCCATAAAGAACATATCTCTTTTCCAGCCTTGCATCAGGATAACATCAAGGTCACACCCGATACGAAAATAATTGTTAAATAAAAGAGAAAGTTCGCCGATGGTCAATCCATGGCGCATGGGGATGGGATATCTTCCGACAAATGAAGCGCATTCAGATGTCAACAGATTCCCTTCTGTTATGCGACCATTTAAAGGATTTGGCCGATCGAGGACAACAACTTTTTTACCGAACTTTTTTGCAGCTTCAAGGCAATATGACATGGTGTAAATAAAGGTGTAAACACGTGTGCCAACATCCTGCAGGTCGATAATAAGGATATCAATGGGCTCTAACATTTTTTTATCAGGGATGCGTGTTTTTCCATAAAGACTATAGACAGGAATGTGTAACCAGGGGTGAATCGCATCATCCGATTCGATCATGTTGTCTTGTTTTTCCGAATAAAATCCATGTTGGGGAGAGTACAATGCCTTTAGTTGGTCCGGAAGTCTCTGATGAATCAGTTCACTGGCATGAAAAAAATTTTGATCGACCGACGCGGGATTGCACAAAAGTCCGATACGATTCCCAAATATCCATTTTGGAGGAGATGCTATAAATTTTTCAAGACCTGTTTGAACGCGTAACATATCTCTGTATCAGCAAAAATGATTTTCCATCTTAAATTTCTATTTTTACATATAAAAATAAATTGATGTCAAGTTGAATATATGGTGCGGTTTTCGGTGAAATTACCCTAATACAAATGTTGTTCGTTCAAAATATACATCCACAATATGCTTTAAATGACAAGATCTGGCCCATGAAAAAGGTCGCATTAAAATATATTGATTTCATGTTTGAATCTGATATACATGTAATCGAATTGCAGCGAGATGACCGGTTGGCATATATAATATACTGATATTAAATCTAATTTGTAAAAAATCAATATTCATGAGACGGATAAGATTTGCGAGCATATACCTCTTTTTACTGGCCGTTCTATTCTTTATTTTAGGGGCTTACAAAGAATGGCATACGCTGTCGCTGATTAGCGGGCCACAAAATACGCCACTGGAATATCCTCAGGGCTTTCATCTGCTGTTTTTTCTCATCGGCTTTTTAGCTCTTTGTGCGATTTATTTTGCAGAGAAAATGGAAGTGAGGGTTCTTTCCTCAATTAATGAAGTCCTCCATGAAGAGATCGCCATGAGAAATCGAACGGAGGCATCACTTCGGGAAAGCGAAAAGAAAAACAGAGATCTTTATGAAGAAGCAAAAAAAGTGGAAGAAGTGTATCGTTCTCTTCTTCGATCCTGCACAGACGCTATTGTGACCTATGATCTGGAAGGAAGGATCGAATATATAAGTCCTTCATTTGTCGAAATATTTGGATGGACTTTGGAGGAAATGAAAGGCAAGAAGATACCCTTTGACCATGAATCCGAAAAAGAATTCACCGCGGCTATTATTAAAGACCTTTTAAAACACGGAACACCATGTAATGGTTTTGAGACAAAATGTTTTACCAAAAATGGACGTTTGTTAGATGTCAGTG
This sequence comes from Deltaproteobacteria bacterium, assembly GCA_019313025.1. The sequence continues at coordinate 464 of JAFDCA010000623.1, read as the reverse complement.
TAAGTGCTTCACGTCATAGTGACCATGAGGGAAAACCGATTAGTACACTTTTTATTCTTCGCGATATTTCGGAGAAAAAAAGGGTTGAAGCTCAGCTGCATTATATCGAAAGGATGGAGGCTATTGGGACATTGGCTGGAGGAATTGCACATGACTTTAACAATCTGATGATGGGGATGCTGGGAAATATTTCTCTGAGTTTGTATGATATGGGGACTGATAATCCCAATTACAAGCGGTTAAAGACCGTTGAAAGGTTGATTAAAAGCGGTTCCGAGCTGACAAGCAAACTTCTTGGATATGCAAGGAAAGGCAAATATGAACTTCGACCCATAGATTTAAACACAATTATTAAAGAGATTTCCACTGCATTCGGCAGGGCGAGAAAGGAAATCGTCATTTCTACGGACCTTGCCGAAGATCTCTTATCGGTAAATGCGGATGGATCCCAAATTGAAAAGGTC
>JAFDCA010000622.1 GCA_019313025.1 Deltaproteobacteria bacterium | reverse complement strand
TTTGACCTTGAGCCTTGGGCCTTTTATTTACCCGTATGCCCGAATCCACCGGTGTTGCGTCTGGTTTCGTCAAGTTCCTCGACAATCTCGAGTCTGGCAAAATATACTTTTTTAATAACCATCTGAGCAATCCGGTCTCCGCGTCGAAACCTGTATGGTTTCGTCCCCAGATTGATTACCGCGATTTTTATTTCCCCCCGGTAATCGGAATCGATGGTTCCGGGCGAATTAATCAATCCGATACCATGTTTTATCGCCAATCCGCTGCGAGGTCTAATCTGGGCTTCAAATCCCTCCGGAAGCGCGATGGCAAACCCGGTAGGAATTAGTGTGAGTTCGCCTTTGTTCAGAATCAGGTCTTTCGTTATGGCGGCACACAGATCCATCCCTGCTGATTGCGAGGTCATGTAGCGCGGCAGCGGAATATCTGAATCCGTCTGGGGGCGCAGACGCACAATTTTAATGACGGGGTAAGAATCCATTACTCTATGGTTTCAGGTTTCAGTATTCAGGTGTCAGATTCTCAGGGGACAGCAGTCGGAAAACAGCTTGCAGAGATGCAGCTGTTGCACGCGGCAAAGAACTGCCACCTGACACCTAAACTAAGACGATTTAACCTGGAGACTATGATCCTGATTTACCGAATGTGCGCCTCAGGAGTACAGGATATCTTCAAACGGCTTTTTATCTTGAACCGGGCCCAGCATCGTTAAAACCATCTTTTTTTTCTCAAAAAGGCTTTGGGCCAGATTCAAAATTTCCTTCGTTGTAACCGATTCAACCTTTTCAATGACCTCCTGCAGTTCAATATTGCGGTTAAAATGGATCTCGTTTTGGGCGCTGCGGACCATCTGATTATCATTGCTCTCAGATGCCAGTAAGAGACTGCCCTTGGTGTATTCCACGGCGCCTTGGAGTTCGGCAGCAGTTACATATTCTTTTCTTAATTTGTGTAATTCATTTAGGACCAGTTCGGCGGTTTCCAGCGCCCGCTTGGGATCAACCGCAAAATAGATACCAAACATCCCGGTATCCACATGAGACGCAATGAAGGAATACACCGCATAGGCCAGCCCCCTTTTTTCTCGGATTTCCTGAAAGAGCCGTGAGCTCATGTTGCCCCCCATGATCGTGTTGAGCAACGAATATGCGTACCGTCGGGGATCGGTAATCGGCAATCCCGGAGCTCCCAGGCATATGTGGACCTGCTCAAGTTTCCGGTAGTTCAGATCCACAAGAGATTGGCCCGGGGGAGCGAGGCGCTCGGCAATACCGTTTCCCGGACGGATGGATTCAAAAGCCGGCCCCACCCGGTCGGCTATGCTTGTGTGCTCCACATTACCGGCAACAGAAATCACAATGCGATCGGGTTGATAAAGACGATGGAAAAATTTTTTTATCAGATCGGCATCAAACTGGATGATATTCTCCGGCGTGCCTAAAATCGAGCGGCCCAATGGATTGTCCCCCCAAAAGTTTTTACCCGAAAGCAGATGGACATATTCATCGGGGCTGTCTTCAACCATTCCGATTTCCTGAAGAATGACCGGACGCTCTTTTTCGATTTCTAAGGGATCAAAAATTGAATTTAAAAAAATGTCTGAGAGGATGTCAACCATGGTTTCGGTGTGCGTTTCCATCACTTTGGCGTGATAGCAGGTATTTTCCATGGTCGTAAACGCGTTGGTATGCCCGCCGATGGCGTCAAATTCTTTGGCAATCTGATATGCGGATCGTTGCCGGGTTCCTTTAAAGATCATATGTTCGATAAAGTGAGAAAGCCCGCTTTCGGATAAATTTTCATCTCGGGCACCGACATTTACCCAGACCCCCATCGAAACCGACCGTGTATGGGGCATTTTCTTGGTTAAAATCCGGATACCGTTTTTCAGAACTGTCTTATGGGCTGGTCCGTCCATGCTTTTCTTCCATGACAGCTTTGTGGCTTAACCGGATTTTCCCATCCCGGCTGATTTCTAAAACCTTAACTTTGAGCGGATCTCCCTCTTTGACGACATCCGATACTTTGGTTATCCGTCGATTGGCAAGTTGAGAGATATGCACCAAACCATCCGAACCCGGCAGTATCTGTACAAATGCTCCGAAATCCGTAATCTTGACAACCTTGCCGTCATAGATGGCACCGACTTCCGGCTCCTGAGTGAGGTCTTCTACCAGTTTAATTGCGGCATCACCCTCCTCCTTTGAGTAGGCGGCAATTTTAACCAAACCGGAATCATCAATTTCAATGCTGGTATTGGTTTCACTTTGAATACCGCGGATTATTTTTCCTCCGGGGCCGATCACCTCACGGATTTTATCCGGGTTAATCTTGATTGTACTGATTGTGGGCGCATAGGGCGAGATTTCCTTGCGCGGCTCTTTGATGGTTTCCAACATTTTGTTGAGGATAAAAATCCTTCCCAGGCGGGCCTGTTCCAGAGCCCTTTGCATGATATCTCTGGAAAGTTCATGGATTTTGATGTCCATTTGAAGAGCGGTAATTCCGTCTGCGGTGCCGGTGACCTTGAAATCCATGTCACCGGTATGATCTTCATCACCCAGAATATCTGAAAGAATAACCACCTTGTCCTCTTCTTTTACAAGGCCCATCGCAATACCGGCCACCGGCGCTTTTATGGGTACCCCCCCGTCCATTAAGGCCATACAGCATGCGCATACGGTTCCCATGGATGAAGACCCGTTGGATTCGAGAACCTCGGAAACGAGTCGAATGGTATAATCGAAAGCTTCCTTATCCGGCAAAATTTTTTCAATGGCCCGGGTGGAAAGTCCACCATGTCCGATATCCCGGCGGCTCGGGCCGGAAATTCGTCTGGTTTCCCCCACGGAGTATGGCGGGAAATTATAATGCAGCATAAACGGTCTAAATTCCTCACCGTATAGCGTTTCAACGCGCTGCTCATCCTGTCCGGAGCCAAGGGTCAACACACCGAGCACCTGGGTTTCGCCCCGGGTAAAAAGGGCGCTGCCGTGAGGTCTTGGCAAGAGACCCACCTCACAGGTTATGGGTCGGATTTCATCGAATTTTCGATTATCAATCCGACGGTCTTCTTTCAAAATGAGATCGCGGCTGATTTGTTTCTGAATGTCTTTAAGTATGTCGTAAACTTCGGCCTTGCGGTCGATGTATTCTTCGCCTAAAGCCTCAAATATTTCAGCTTTGAGTTCACGCAGTGCATCCCGGCGGCTGGTTTTCTGGGGGATCAGAATGGCTGCGCGCATGCGCTCGGAAGCCTGCGCATTTAATGCGGTGATCAATTCCGGATCTTTTTCCGGCGGCGTGAATACTCTTTTCGGCACTCCCTTGGATTCTTTTAATTTGAGTTGAAGATCAATAAGCGGCTGCATTTCCCGATGGCCAAAAAATATCGCTTCCAGAATATCCGCTTCACTCACCACATTGCTGCCGCCTTCCACCATCACCACACCGGTTTTGGAACCCGCCACAATGATATTGATATCGCCATTTTCTAATTCCGAAGTTGAGGGATTGATCTTCAACTGGCCGTTAACGAGACCCACACGTACACAGGCGATCGGTCCGGCAAAGGGTATATCGGATATTTCCAGTGCCGCCGAAGCGCCGATCATTGCCAGCGTATCCGGGTCATTTTCCTGGTCCATAGACAGCACTGTTGCAATCACCTGGGGTTCGTAGCGCCATTCTTTGGGGAACAGCGGCCGAATCGGGCGGTCGATCAGCCGGGCCGTTAGGGTTTCCTTTTCACTGGGCCGGCCGATTTCGCGACGAAAGTAGTTGCCGGGGATCCGGCCGGCAGCATAAATTTTTTCTTGATATTCAACTGTCAGCGGTAAGAAGTCCGAGATCCTGACTTCATGGGCCGCGACGGCGGTAACCAGGACAATCGTATCTTCATATTGAACCACAACCGATCCCGATGCCTGTTTGGCAACTTTGTCGGTCTGGATGCTCAGGGTTCGGCCCCCGATTTCTGCTTTAAGTAAGATTTCCATGTTTTTCTCCTATGTTAA
>JAFDCA010000621.1 GCA_019313025.1 Deltaproteobacteria bacterium | reverse complement strand
TAAACAGGGGAGCTTCACCTTTTTGTTTATAGAATAGCCAATTTGGGGGGAATTTAAGACTTGAAACCCCCGAGAGTAGAGTCGGGGAGGCTCCGCGAGCTCACCTAAAAGGCTCGCTCGCCTCCCCAACATCTACCTCTCGGAATGGTACCAGGTATCAACTGTTTAGAGTTGACAATTTAATGTAAAGATTGTTGATTTTGTATAGGATTGCAGGATAGCTGATTTTTAATATTTTACTCTCCTTTTTACAGTTCCATCCTGTTTGATTAAGTGCGTGTGAGATGACTTTTTATCGATGATATTCATCGGCTCTTTCATATACATTAAATCTGTCAATTTTCCTTTTAGTCGATACACAGAAGTTAATAGCCAATTGACTTTGGTGATTTAGAAGTTATTTTGAAGGTTAAACATGTGTCACTCGGTAGTATTAACGTTTTAACAAAAAACTTTCTTTGAAGGGGGATAAGCAAATGACAATAAAAGCATATGCAGCACTTGCAGCTGGTGGAAAACTCGAACCTTTTGAGTACGACCCCGGAGAGCTTGGAGAAGATCAAGTTGAAATTGACATCAGTTCTTGCGGTATTTGTCATAGCGACCTGAGCATGTTGAATAATGATTGGCAAATGACCGAATATCCTATAGTACCCGGACATGAAATCGTAGGAAAGATTGGCGCGATTGGTGAACGAGTCTCACATCTTAAACAGGGGCAGCGTGTCGGCTTAGGTTGGTTTTCAAAATCATGTATGACATGCAAAGAGTGTATGTCCGGTAATTACAACCTATGTCCAAGCGCTGAAGGTATCATTGTCGGGCGCCATGGAGGTTTTGCTAACAAAGTGAGGGCGGATAAGGCCTGGGTGATTCCATTGCCCGAGGGGATCAACGTTGCCACTGCAGGGCCGCTTTTCTGCGGTGGTATTACGGTATTTAACCCCATCATCCAGAACAACATTCAGCCAACAGACCGCGTAGGTGTCGTGGGTATCGGAGGCTTGGGACATATGGCCCTTCGTTTTCTCAACGCCTGGGGGTGTGAGGTGACCGCATTTTCTACTAGTCCCGAAAAAGAGGCTGAAGCGAGAGAACTCGGCGCTCATCATTTCGTTAGTACGCACAATGCTGATTCTCTTGACAAACTCGCCAACTCTTTAGATATGATCTTGGTTACGGTTAATGTCGACTTGAATTGGGACGGTTACATCAATGCACTCCGGCCAAAAGGCAGACTTCATATCGTCGGGGCGGCACCCTCGGTCTCGGCGACTGTATTTCCGCTTATCATCGGTCAGAAATCCATCGGCGGATCCCCGCTGGGTAGTCCGGCGACCATGGCATCCATGATAGAGTTCGCCGCCAGACACGGCATCGGTCCGATAACAGAAACATTTCCCATGTCCAAGGTCAATGACGCCATAGAGAAGCTTCGCACAGGCAAACCGCGCTTTCGGTTGGTTCTCGAAAACGACATAGATTGATTCGAAGTTTCCAACTGTTTATTGCCGGACAATAATAGAAGCGGTCGGGTAAATATTTTATGATCAAATGTGATCTGATTTTTTCATGAGAAACGCAGCTTAATTGAAATTTTTCACAAAAGTAGGTAGTGACTTCTTAATTGGATGTTGCTGCTATTCGAATGATTCTAGTCTGAAGTCGTTTATAAGTATGGTTTGTTAACTCCAAACAAGGGTTGAATATTGTCATATCGCTACGGTAGATAGGTCTTCCCCATTATCAACAAGAATGGCATTTTTTAAATTATTTTGATCTTTGTTTGTCAGCTCAATTCAGTCAGTTTTGTGATACGATATTATGTTATCATAGAAAAATATAGCAGTTGATACTTGGATGTTATTGCAGTTATCTCAAGTTTGCGCTTGGAGATAACATAGGTTGAAAAGATAAAAACTTTAGGTGAATTTTATGCACGCTCTGCACGAACATCCTCATTCTTGTATGTATCTGGAAAATAATAAATCCATCTTTATTTAGCCATTAGTTATTATGTCATTTTTTATATTCTGATGGCATTCAGTAACTGCTCAGGAACTTTTCCGTGCACCATAGTTCAGGTATAATATGAGTTTTGTCGTTTAAAGTATATTTCTCCAGATTGTTTCATAAGGAAAAATAAACTTCATTTGTAAAGATGTCCCTAAAATACCACCAGATCATTAGAAAAAGAAGTTTCGTCATCATCTATGAGCTTCCAAAATTGACAAGGCCGTTCTTTCAGGGCACTGTACAGTATCCGATCCTGTTTATACACATCGTTACGGAAATGAACAATACCGTTACTAGTCTCCCATGCGGTAATATAAGTTATATAGATGGGAATTTGTTCATTTAGAAAAATATTTTTACGCGCTGAGCTTTCCAATAAATCCAAAAAGGCTTCTTTTGTCCAATGGGGATTTGATTTTAAAAGATATTCTGCCAGAAGATATGGCTTTTCCACGCGGATGCATCCGGAGCTGAAGTATCTCAGAGTTTTGTCAAATAAAGATTTTTCCGGCGTGTCGTGAAGGTAAACGGCGTATCTATTGGGAAATATAAATTTTATTTTTCCCAGCGGATTGTATTGGCCTGAGGTTTGTTGCAATTTATAAGGAAAGTAAGATTTCCGTGTCAAAGTGCACCAACTGATGAGCGCCGGGTCTATTTCAGGTGAATCTTGCTGCCAGTTTTTATATACCTTTATATTTTTTGCTGCCAGATAATCAGGGTCTGAGCAGACTTTTGGCGCAATATCCCTCACTGCCAATTTCGTGGGAACGTTCCAATAAGGATTTATGACGAGATACAGCATTTTTCCGCTAAACACAGGCGTTTTTCGATAACGCTTTCCTACAACCACCCGCATCTCCATAATTGGATGATTGTTTTCGACCACGGACAATTTGAAGTTTGCTATATTTACCAGGATGTATTTAGTGCCCAAGTCTCTGGGCAACCAACGCCATCGCTCCATGTTAAATTCGATTTGACGCAATCTCGTCTGGACAGGAATGTTTATAGCCGCAACAGTTTGATCGCCGGCTATGCCGTCCACTGAGAGTCCATGACGAAATTGAAATAGCTTTACAGCTTTTTCAAGGTCATGGTCAAAAAAAGTTGGATTTGGGGTCTCCGTGGCTTTCAAATCTCCCAAGAAGATTAACCGCTTTCTTAACTTACGGACTCGTTCGTGCGAAACCCCGTATTGTAATTTCTCCCCGGCAGGTATGCGGAACGATTCGTTTTTAGCTGCCAGTTCCCGATATTTTTTCAGTGCCGACTGAAGATTTAGATATTCCTGATGGTGAGGTGAAAGATTTTGCAGTGTTTTTCGTATGGTGTGATCTTTTAAGGCTTTGTTGAGAACGCTGACCAAATCAATATCCGGGTTGAACGATTCCCCTTTTATATGGACGGTCTCCAGATTCACGACACCAAAAAGCAAATGGGAAGAAAAACGAAAAAATGTATCGGTTAACAATATATCGAGATCTGCAGCTATATCTTGATAAAGGAGAGAAGGTATATGGTGATTATCTCTAAGTGTGCTGAGTAAGGTCTCGATGGCTTTAAAGTGATAATATTCGGGTTTTAAAGCAAACTTTTTGCAATTTTTAATTTCTTCGAGCAAGTCATCTGCTAAAAGAAACTCCCCATTTCTACCCATCCATGCTGGTGAAAATTTCCTTTGTATATAAAATGAAGGAATTAAAGATATGCCGAGATTAAGCTCCGACTGGCATGTAAATCGATTTTTGCCCGAAAATCCCATGATTTTCTCTTGAATAAGTTCAGACATTGTATCAGGGTTAAATATCGTAACAGGGGTTTCATTCTGTTTGGAGTTGATTACGGACTTTTGTAAAGGGGATGCTGAACAGCCAGCAATAACGAATATAATTAGCAAAACCGTTTTTACAGGTTTCACGTGGGCATAAGAGAAAGCTATGTGTTTCATTATTTAAAACTACTATACGGTTTCTTTCTTAAGACTATGTCACATCAGCTTGAGGTGGTTTATAGCTTGGTCCTGCAAACCTGTTTAGGGCAAATCCCAAATTTTAACAAGAGCTTGATAGCATGACGAAAGCTCAGTTAGCTCAGCCGCTTTAGTTTTGTGATAAGATATTATGTTATCACAGAAAAATCAAGCAGTTGATACTTGGACGTTATTGCAGGTATCGCAGGTCCGCGCTATGTTGGTATCAACTGAATTAATTTAGATTACACGATCCCAATATATTGTATAGCCTGACAGAATAAAAAGTGTGGAATAATATTATCAGTCCACACTTTTCAGCTTAGAGGTTTCATTTGTCAGTCTCCTACATGAATTTTGATCAGCATTTCCAAGAATTACGTTGCGTCCATTTAGCCTAATCGATTAATTCAATATCACCCGGCCGCCAGGTCTGATCAAACCAGGCCTGAAGGGGTCCGTAAAAACGAAGGATAACATTCCAGCCTTTGCCGGGGATAGTCTGAATCCAGTTGCTTTCTTTGCCTTTCGGGGCTTCAGGGCCGAAATAGATGTCATAGGAGCCGTCCGGATTGGCCTGAACACCGCGCTGACTCGAGATGCTGGGGTATTGCTGATCAGTCTGAAGCAATGAGCGAGTCTGGTTGTCATACACCACCACGGACCAGAAATCCTTGGCCGGGACATTGGGGGGATAATGCAGCTTGTAGTTCTTGGACCCGTCCAGCGGTTTCCCCTTTGAATCCACTGTGGCCATAGAGTATTGCGACCCCGCGCCTGGGATTTTCACGGTCATGGCGGGTGTGACCATGGTGGCGTAGTAGTAGAAGAACGCCCGCG
>JAFDCA010000620.1 GCA_019313025.1 Deltaproteobacteria bacterium | reverse complement strand
TTAAATTGACATATGAACAAATGATCATATAATAAGGGGTAAAACGTGGATAAGTGCCAGGAAAAAGTCATACATCAAGCACAAGTCGCTCACGCCATGGAGAATATTCCCGACCCAGATACCCTTCAGAGCCTTATCGATATTTTCAAGGCGTTGAGCGAGCCGAGCCGGCTCAAAATCGTTACAGCACTGGCGACCTGTGAGCTGTGCGTTTGCGATCTGGCTGCTGTTTCCGGATCTTCTGAATCCGCTGTGTCGCATCAGCTTAGGATACTGAGAAACTTAAAAATTGTGCGCCATCGAAGGCAAGGAAAAATCGTCTTTTATCGTCTGGATGATGATCATGTAAAATCCCTCATCAGCCAGAGCATAGAACATGTTCAAGAATAAGCGTTTAAATTGAAGACGAAATAAAAAGGTTTAACTGAAGAATGAGCATCATCATTTCAATCTTGAGTTCGTCATGGCAGGTTTTTTATGAATCTGCCGTTTACATGCTGTTCGGTTTTTTTATGGCCGGCATTCTTTATGTTTTCATCAGGCCCGAAACCGTCGGTCGCTATCTTGGAAAGGGAAGGGTGCGTTCGGTATTGCTGGCAGCCCTTGCGGGGATTCCGATCCCATTGTGTTCTTGCGGCGTTTTGCCGGCTGCCGCTGGTTTGAAACGCCAGGGCGCAAATAACGGCGCAACCATGTCATTTCTGATCTCGACGCCCGAATCAGGGGTTGATTCCATACCGCTGACGTTTGCTTTGCTGGATCCTATCATAGCGCTAATCCGTCCGGTGGCGGCTTTTATTACCGCCATTGTAACCGGTTTGTTCGAGAACGTTTTGTTGCCGCCGGAAAGTTCGTCAGATAATATTCCACAGATTGCCTGTTCGGGTTCAATTGCCTGCTGCAGCTCCGGTTCTCTTGATATTCAAACCGAGCCCGTTAAGAAATCGTTTCGCACAAAAATTATTTCCGGATTGAAATATGCTTTTGTGGATCTTCTTGGGGATATCGGCAAATGGTTTCTTTTAGGTATTATTCTGGCCGGCATCATCACCTACATGATTCCTGATTCGCTTTTTGAGTCCTACCTGAACAACAACTTCACGGCCATGCTTGTCATGCTCATGGCGGGAATTCCCATGTATGTATGTGCCACCGCTTCCACGCCCATTGCCGCCGCGCTTATACTGAAAGGGTTGAATCCCGGTGCGGCACTCGTCTTTTTATTGGCCGGTCCGGCCACCAACATTGCATCTATCAGCATGATTTCCGGCCTTTTTGGAAGAAAGTCTCTCTTGATATATCTGAGTTCAATCGCTATATGTTCGATTGTTTTAGGGCTTTTTACGGATATGCTCTATTACAGCATGGGTATTTCCGCAACAGCAACTGTTGGACAGGCTGCTGAAATCATTCCACATTATATTCAGATCAGCAGTGCCGTGATACTGGCTGCTCTGATCATCTTCGCTCTTTACCAGGGTATGCCCCATGCTGTACGTTCTTTTTACTTGGCTGGAAAAACTCGCGGATGAGAGTCCGGGATACACCTGTCGGGAAATTCACAAAGGAGATCTTTTTTGGAGACGTTTCTTGAGTATAAGGCGTTGTACTGGAATCAAAAGGACCGCACATCTTCCAAGCACAAACTTATTGGCGAAGAGCCCCTTTCGATCCGTATTGAAGGGAAACCCTATTCCGTTGTGATGCGAACACCGGGTGATGAATTGGCCCATGCCGCCGGTTTTTGTCTGGCGGAAGGGATTGTGAACACAGCAGATGATGTGAATACCATTTCTTGTTGTGACGGTGATGATTCCAATGTGGTCACCGTCACCCTGAACGCTTCCAGACGGGATAAGATTGTCGATATTCTGGACAGACGAGAATTTATCAGTCAAACCAGTTGCGGTATTTGTGGAAAAGAAATTGTAAAGGATCTTCACCAAATAATCAGGCCTGTCAACAACACGATACGGATAAATCCCGTTAGGGCACTCGAATGCCTCGAAAAACTTCCAGAGCATCAGCCCCTAAGAGACAAGACCCGTGGGTCTCATGCTGCTGCATTATATTCTCATGACTTTAAGTTGTTATCCGTAGCGGAGGATGTGGGCCGACACAATGCCCTGGACAAAGCCATTGGAAAACTCTTTTTGGATCGCAGGCTTGATGAGGCTGTTTTATTGACCCTTTCTTCGCGTATCAGCTATGAAATGGTTCAAAAGGCTGCACGGGCGCGAATTCCGGTAATATTGGCATTTTCACGTCCCACGTCACTGGCCGTAGAACTAGCATCGGAATTAAACATGACCTTGGCCTGTCTGGCCTATCCTACCGGATTATATATATTTTGCGGGGAACACCGGTTGACCCGATGATAAATACAAAGAAAGTATCATATATAAAAGAGGTGTGGGTGAGTTTCGTATGTAAAAACTTATTTGCTCAAGTTTTGCACCCTGTGAATTCGTACATTTCGATAACGTCAACCCATCGCCATATATTTTCAAAAAAGGCGATATGAACCATGACATCGCAACGTGACCCAATATTTTAGGATGTATGTCATATCTGAAATCGTTAAACAACTATGCAATACATCCTAAATATTGGGTCACTGCGAAATATTGTGCTATTAGGATAAGCATATCGCCATTTTTGAAAACACATGGCGATGACCCTTCACACAGCTAATATCAGGCAGAATAATTTATAATAGGCAATGGAGCAGAATGGGCATGAAACAGGAACTTGTCGAAATCATTTGTAAAAAATCATTCAAATACACAAAAAAACCGAGTTTTAAACTTGTTTCCGGCAGAATGAGCCAATTTTATGTGAACTGCAAACCCACCACATTGAGCCCGAGAGGCATGTTTCTGGTGGGCCATCTGGTATTTGAAAACATAAAGGATTTAAATCCCGACGGGATCGGGGGGCTTACGTTTGGTGCAGATCCAATGGCCATGGCCACAGCGTTTGTTTCAGAATTAAAAGGAAGTCCCATCAATGCATTTTCCATCCGCAAAAACCAGAAAGACCATGGCATTATCCGGTGGGTCGAAGGAGATATGAAGCCAGGACAGCGGGTGGTCATTATTGACGATGTTGCAACCACCGGTGGATCCACCATCAAGGCCATCGAACGGGCCGTTTCTGAGGGGCTGAATGTCATCAAAGCCGTTATTTTGGTTGACCGCCAGGAGGGTGGATTGGAAAATATCCGTAAGTATGTCAAAGACGTTTCTGCCATAATTACCAGAGACGAGCTCATGGCGCAGTATCAAAAAACAACGTCATAGAGGCATCCTTAGAACCACTTGTTTAAAGACCTGAGAAAATATTTTCAAATGCATATAAAACACGTATCTACGCGACACCCGATTGACAAAACCTGCCTCTTCGAAAACAAAGACATCTTGCATTGACAATTATTATCAACCCATTGTAAAAAAAATATGATGTGAGTTAAATCTTTCACCGCTTTTATTCCGCCTTATTATGAATGTTTCCAATGGAATACACACGGCGAAATTTCATAAAAAGATCTCTCATTTTGGGTGCTTCCCTGCTTTTCGATAACCGGTCTCTCTTTGCTCGAAATACGGCCAAAGAGAAATGGTATCCTGCATATACAAAACTTGAACAAAAGGGGGAGCTTGCCAAAAGAGTCGAACAGGCCTATTCATTTTTCGAAGAATGTGAACTTTGTCCCCGTTCGTGCGGTGTCGACCGGCATAGTGGTGAACAGGGATTTTGTCGCGCACCGGCCAAACTTATGGTCTACGCGTCACAGCCGCATTTTGGTGAAGAAATGTCGCTTGTTGGAAAAAATGGATCCGGAACCATCTTTTTTTCGAACTGTAATCTTCGCTGTGTTTTTTGCCAGAACTGGCCCATCTCCATTCTAGGAAACGGGAGACAGATTCAAGACGAGGAACTCGCAGATGTGATGCTCCACCTCCAGAAGATCGGCTGTCACAACATCAACTTGGTAACACCAACCCATGTTATGCCAAACATCCTCAATGCGACAATGATTGCGTCTCGAAGAGGGCTTCGTCTCCCTCTGGTTTACAACACCAGTGGGTACGAACGAGTTGAAATATTGAAGATATTAAGCGGCATTGTGGATATTTATTTGCCGGATATGAAATACATGGATGCGACAAAAGCGGCAAAGTATCTTTCCGTTGCATCAGACTATCCCGAGAGGGCTCAAGAAGCGGTTTTAGAAATGCATGCTCAGGTCGGAAAACACCGGGTTAACAATCAGGGAATCGCTACCCATGGTTTGATGATTAGACATTTGGTTATGCCAAACAATGAAGCGGGTACGGAGAAGTTCGTTCGATGGGTGGCCGAAAATCTTCCGAAATCAACCTACGTGAACATCATGCATCAATATTATCCGGAATATAAGGCTTTTGAATACCCGGAGATCGATCGAAGAATTTCGGTTCAGGAATATTTGGAAGCCATGCGTTGGGCCAATGAATACGGTCTGACCAACATCGATCCGAAGTCTCTTATGATTCAAAAAATCTATGTTAAACAGGCATCAAATTGACTGTCTTGGATTTTTATGGCATTTCTCAGATAGCCTTACGTTTCAACCGGAGGTTAATTCCGTTTCCATCGGCAAGAAACACGCAAAGACAGATGAAGGTGATAGTGAGGAAACAAGCGGTCTTCTGAGAGTGGATTATTCAAGGAAGAGTATAGGTTGCGCAGGCATTTTCTGACTCCCAGGCGGTGACCCGAGTCACTTTTAAATCGGGACTGTCGATCATGGATTGAAGGGTTGTGGCAATATAGTGGGCGATATTCTCCGAAGACGGGGGATATTCATCGTGAAAGTCATCGAGTTCATTTAAAAATTTGTGATCCAGTTTTGCCACAATGACCGAGACATGCTGCTTTAATTCTCCAAAGTCAATCAATACCCCGGCCTTATTGAGGTTTTCTCCGGCCACATAAATTTCGATTTTCCAATTATGTCCGTGAAGATTTTCACATTTTTCGGCAACCATTTTGAGCTGATGAGCGGCTGCAAAATGGGTCACCACTTTTAATTCATACATTAAATGTTATTCTCCTTTAATTTGATGTTTTGTCCAGGCCACTTTTAAGGATATTTTTTAACTTGTTCGGAAACTTGTTTGATTCGATTTTGGAAAATTCCTTGAGGAGTGCTTCTTGTTTCTTATTCAGATTGGTGGGTGTTTTTATAAGAACCTGAATGATTTCGTCTCCCCTTTCGCCACTTCTGAGAGAAGGGATTCCCTCACCTCGAAAACGAAAAAGATCACCGGGCTGGGTGCCTTTCGGAATTTTAAGCGGCTTTTTACCGTTCAGAGTTGGTACCGAAATGGTATCTCCTAAGGCAGCCTGTACAAAGGAAATGTCAACCTGACAGATGACGTTTGTGTTGTCACGGTCAAAGATCTCATGAGGTTCAACATGAATAAAGACATAGAGATCGCCCGGTAGACCACCATATGTACCGGTCTCGCCTTCTCCGGTCAGCCTGAGTCGGGATCCGTTATCAACGCCGGCGGGAATTTTGACAGTCACCTTTTTACTGACCATGATCTGCCCGGTGCCTTTACAGTTCGTACAAGGGTGTGGTATGGTTTGACCCTTGCCGTTACATTGATAACATGTTGTTCTTACAGTAAAAAATCCCTGACTTCTGGAAACCTGACCCGTACCGTTACACTGCCAGCATGTATCGGGATGTGTTCCTGATTCGCATTTTGTCCCTTCGCAAGAAGGACAAATCTCCATTTTCTGTAAATCTATTTTCGTTTCCGTTCCAAAAGCGGCTTCCATAAAACTGAGCGTCAAATCGTAGCGAAGATCAGCACCCCGTTGAGTTCTGCTTCTTGAACGCCGTCCATCGCCGAATCCAAAAAATTCTTCAAATATTCCGCCAAAACTCGAAAAAATATCGTCAAAACCGCTGAATCCTGAAAAACCGGACCCTTCCAGTCCTTGGTGGCCAAACTGGTCATATATATTTCGCTTTTGGGGATCCCTGAGGACCTCATAAGCCTCGGAAGCTTCTTTAAATTTTTCTTCAGCTTCTTTATCGCCGGGATTTCGATCAGGGTGGAATTTCAATGCCAGTTTTCGATAACTGGCCTTTAGGTCGCTTTCAGTGGCATTACGGTCTACACCTAAAACTTCGTAATAGTCTCTTTTGGCTGTCATGTGTTTACCTGGTAATTGAACGGGCGTTACTTGAACAAATAAGTATAGGAACGCAAATAAGCTAATACAGAAACACCGGTTGTCAATGAAAATTTAAGCTTTAAACCCGATAAGTCGTCATCAGAATTAATGGATTCGAAGTTTGAGTCATAATGAATAAAAGTATGAACGGGTAGGTAACACTATCATACCAGCTATCCCAGAAAAGATCTCCGGAGAATGGTATCTTTTTGCCATCGTTGGTCGTCTCGATAGGGGAATTCAATGTTGTAGTGGAGTCCCCGACTTTCTTTTCGATGTCCTGCACATTTGATAATCAACTCCGCTACCATTGCGATATTGCGGAGCTCAATAAGATCTGCGGAAACTTTGAAATCCCAATAGTATTCCCGGATCTCTTGCTGGATGATTTCAATACGCCGTTTTGCTCTTTCCAGTCGCTTGTTCGATCGGACGATGCCTACGTAATTCCACATAAATCGCCGGATCTCATCCCAGTTTTGAGAAACCATAATGACTTCATCACTATCTGTGGTTCCGACTTCATCCCATGGGGGTGGATCCGGTGCAAGGCCAAAATCCAGCATATTGATATCCTTGAGGACCTGCCGGGAAGCCATATGGGAATAAACCAATGCTTCGATCAAAGAGTTGCTTGCAAGTCTATTGGCCCCATGCAATCCGGTACAGGCTGTTTCACCGATAGCGTAAAGTCGATGCAAATCGGTTCTACCGTTCATGTCGGTGGCAATACCCCCGCACATATAATGGGCTGCCGGAACAACCGGGAGCGGTTCCTTTGTCATGTCAAAACCAAAAGAAAGGCACTTTTGATATAAATTTGGGAAACGTTCCTTGATGAATTCGGAATTTTTGTGAGAAATGTCAAGAAACACGGAATCTGTTCCGCTTTTTTTGAGTTCTGCATCGATGGCTCGGGCGACCACATCGCGACATGCGAGATCCTTTTGGGCGTCATATTTTTCCATAAAAGGGTTACCGAATGCATCAATCAGTATGGCACCTTCACCCCTTAAGGCCTCTGATATCAAAAAGTTTTTGGCTTCAGGATGATACAAACATGTTGGATGAAACTGGACAAACTCGAGATTGGCCACCGTCGCCCCGGCGCGGTAAGCCATGGCAATCCCGTCACCTGTTGCAATATCCGGGTTGCTCGTATAAAGATAAACCTTTCCGGCGCCGCCGGTGGCAAGAAGCGTGAGCTTGGCGCAGAAGGTTTTGACCTGGTTGGTTTGGCGATCCAGTACATATGCGCCGCAGCAGTAGTCTTCATGGGTCGTTGTGATCAGGCCTCTTTTCATCCGGGTTGAAATGGTGATGAGGTCAATGGCGATGTGGTTTTCGAACAGATGGATTCGAGGGTTATTTTTGACATGCTCGACCAGGACGCTTTCAACTTCCTTTCCGGTCATGTCATGGGCATGAACAATACGTTTTTGAGAATGACCGCCCTCACGTCCCAAGTCCAAATCGGTTTCAATTTCGAAGGATTCAGAGAATGACGATCGGTCTCTTTTAAGGTTGAAATGTACCCCCAGGTCGATCAATTCACGAATTCTGTCTGGACCGTTTTTAACGACCATTTCCACGACATCATGGTTGCAAAGCCCGTCTCCTGAGGCCAGTGTATCCTGAATATGAAGATCAAATGAATCCAACTTGCCAAAGACCGAGGCAATCCCGCCCTGGGCATAGGAGGTGTTGCTGTCCATGATTCCTTTTTTGGTGACCAACGCCACGTCACCGAACTCCGCCACCTTGAGGGCAAAAGTAAGACCGGCGATGCCGCTACCGATAATTAGAAAGTCAGTTTTATTTAGCGTCATAACGCACTTTTATCAGTTATTCAAAACGCGTGTTCCCAGTAATGTGATTCAAGAATGACTTTTAAATTAAAAAAAAATATGATACCATCATATAAATTTATAAGCAACCAAGATTATGGATTTATCACAAAGACCCTATTTGATAAAAAATAACTATCAACGCTTAGAGGGGATCAACTAAATGTTATGATTGCTTACGATTTGCAATGCGTTAACGGCCATTCTTTCGAAGGTTGGTTTGAAGACAGAAAGGCTTATGAAGCGCAGAAGAAAAAGGCGCTCATCGCTTGTCCGGTTTGCAGTAGCACTTCAATTGCCAGGGTTCCTTCTACGTTTGCTATCAAGTCATCTAATCCTTTAAAAGAAATTTCTGATTACCAGGCGGACGTTGAAAACATTGGTAGAAAGATTGTCGATTTTGTTGAAAAAAATTTTGATGATGTCGGAGCTGATTTTGCCAAAGAAGCCTTGAAGATGCATTATGGGGTAACAAAGGCAAGAAATATCAGAGGCGTTAGCACCAAAGAAGAAGAAAAAACATTAAAAGAAGAGGGCGTCCAGTTTTTTAAAGTCCCCATGCCGGAAGTGCCGGACACCGATTCCTGACACGCTTAAATTTATGGCATGTTTGAATGAACCTGAGCACCCCATGTGTTAAGGTTTTTTGAAATGAATTCAACAATTTTTTGATGTATGACCTGCCCCTTTCCTTCTACAAACATCGGTTCTCCGAATTTAACATAGAGTTTCTTGCTGGGATCGACAGGTCCCATATCTTTGATGATTTTTCCATTTCCTTGGAAGTCGGTTTTTAGTGCAACCGGTACCACCGGAACATCTGCCCGTTTCGCCAACTTAACGCCCAATGAATTAAACGTCGTCTCATCGAATATGGCGCTTCTGGTGGCCTGAGGGAATATGATAATGGAACAGCCGTTGGAGATGAGAGTCAAACCTTGGTTAAACACGGTCTTTAAGTCTTGCCTTGGATTTTCCCGTGTGACGGCAATGGGATGGATGGCCCTTATAATGGCACCGAGAACCGGATATTTAAGGAGTCCTTCCTTAACCACAAATGTGATTTTGCTAAATGCCAGCAGTATACAAGGGAGAATCAGCGTGTCGAGAAGACTCATGTGGTTGGCGACATATACAACCGGCCCTTTATGGCCGCTAAGGGCTTTTAATCCGGATATGTGAAACTTTCCGCCTGCCGATTCGACAATTTTGAGGACACCAAGCGATCCTTTTGCCCATATTTTGCCTTCATAAGGACTCTTTCGCGCGGTTAGACTTTCTAAAAAAATGATATTAAAAAGCTGTGTATAATAGATCAGTGTCGCCCAACTGTGAAATCTCTCCACAAGAAAACGTCGTTTTTGAGGGCTTTGATAAAAGAATTCGGTTCTGAGAAGATGCCAGAAGTGATCGGTCGTCATTTGTCTTTTGTAATTTGACGGAACATAAACCCTAATGTTGCAAAAGTCGAGAATGCCTCAGATCCAAGGCGTCATGGGTGAAGCTGTAGTCGTTTACCGCTAACCCATGACAACAAAGGAGATGGGTATTATCGGCTGTCCAAACGGGCAAATAACACGTTGAATTTAATGCCCTTTGAGAAAAAAATCCTATGAAAATCCAGTAAGTGGTTCGGAACCAAATCCCTTTAGTAATAATATTTTTATCAATACTCAATGTGTTATTTATGCAACGATAGGGTAAAATTAATTTCCAAATCGTTCTTGTTGTCTGCTAAAAAACCATATTATTCTAAACCGACTGATTTCAAGAGGCAAAACGAACACTTTCTTCAAATCGAGAATTAAGGCGGTTTAAACGACGTTTTTGTTCTTGCACACAGGTTGAGATTGATTGTAAATTTTCTCCGGGAAAAGGGGGTTTCTTCGCGATTTCAAGACAAAATTCCAGCCCTTGTTCAAGATTCTTTTTATATTCGAGCATTGTTATGATTTCTTTTTTTGTATGAGAGGAACTCAATACCCGTTTTTCAAAATCGTCTATGTACATTTCAATTTCTTTGGCAAACATATGGGGACGTTCGGATGAAACCAGAGACGGCCCTCTTCCATAAATATGGTCTACCATCTCTTTTAATGTGTAAAATTCGTTGAACCATTCAATGTTGGGTCCGGGGCATATAGACTGGGGTGCTTTTTTTTTTTTTGTTATGCCAAGGGCAATGAGCGCTCCGTTCCCTAAATGGTCGCAGATACAGTTTTTTACCACCACTTTTTCTCGAAGTCTTCTCTTTTGATCCGTTGAAATTTCCATATTTTCAATTTCTTTCAGTTTTGCCGCTTGATATTTTCTTGATGCCAAACAGATCGGTTTTTCAGTAAATTCGGTGTTGGATACCAGGAATTTTTTTCGACATGGTGAACCGGGCCGGCCTTCCATGGCCTTTTTTTGGGTCCACAATTCCGATCCTGTTCCGCGCACATTGTTAAAAGGGATGTTTAAGGGAGAAACGTCACTCAGATAAAGGTTTTCCGCCCGGGCTTGTCGCAAAAGCTCACGTGTGGAATCATCCACGCAAGTCACTTCTGAAACAAGCAAAAAAGGACTGGCCCATCCTGTTGAATCCATACCAAAGTCTTTTCTGAGTCTACATACTTCACCATGATTGCCAATACCGCCTTGTACCGTGATAAGCGGGTGAATGTTCATCGCCGATTCAGGATATTCCCACCCCATTTTTTGATAGTACTTTTGTATGATCGGTTTAAATTCCGCGACCAGACTTTTCCGTTTTTCTTTAAACTCTTTGAGAAGTGTTGGAAGCAAAATACCATTGGAGGCAAAGGTATGGCCACCGCAATTCAAACCGGATTCGATACGAAACTCATAGACCTCAAGTCCTTTTTTGGCCAAAAATTTACCCTGAATTAAAGCAGACCTGAAATCACTTA
>JAFDCA010000619.1 GCA_019313025.1 Deltaproteobacteria bacterium | reverse complement strand
GGTTAAAAAGTTTTTAACAGAGCGGGCCAAAATAAATTTTTAAGGAAAAATATTTCGTCAAAAATATCTTCGACCTGCTACACTTTATATTGAATTGGCCGAAAATAAAGGTGTTAAACGTAATTTTTTAATAAAGTTAAGGATGACCGGAAGGTTGTCAAGATGGAATCCAGTGAGAACTGTGGTTATTTGGAAAGATTAAAATGTCAATGGGGTTTTCTTCCTTTGATCTGATGAAGAAATTGGAACTGTTTTAGCCGCAAAGTAGAGGTTTTTGGCGTGGTAAGAACTGCGGACAAACGGTCCACTGGCCGCTTCAACAAATCCCATTTCAAGGGCAATTTTACGCCAGTTATCGAATTCTTTCGGCGGAAGATAGCGTTCAACAGGGAGATGGGTTTTGGTGGGTTGTAGATACTGGCCCATTGTCACCAGTTGACATCCTGCATTACAAAGATCCTTTAACGTGTTGAGAATCTCTTCGGGTTGCTCTCCAAAGCCGAGCATTAGACCGGATTTTGCAATAATAGTGGAATCAAAAGTGACAGCCTGCTTTAAAAGATTAAGGGAACGCCGATAGACCGCTTCAGGCCGAACGGTGGGATACAGGCGAGGAACTGTCTCTATGTTATGGTTTAACACATCCGGTCGAACTTCGGTAATAATTCTCAAAGCATCTTTATTTCCCTGAAGGTCGGGAATCAACAGCTCAACACGTACATGTGGAACCTTTCGACGAATTTCTTTGACTGTCCGGGCAAAAAAGGAGGCCCCACCATCGGGAATATCGTCCCGGGTAACCGAGGTGATGACAACGTAGTCCAGTTTTAACTTCTGAACCATTCCGGCGATCCTAAGCGATTCTTCCGGATCCGGACGATGTTTTGGGCCGAAGGCAACCGCACAAAACCGACAGTTTCGGGTACAGCGGTCCCCCATTATCATAAAAGTTGCGGTCTTACGGGAAAAGCATTCCCATATATTGGGACATCGTGCTTCCTGACAAACCGTATGAACGTTTGCTTTGTTTATCAAAGTGCCAATATTTCCGTATATGGATTCAGCCGGCAATCGCTGCTTAAGCCAGTGAGGACGTGTCACTTTTTGTTTTTCGGCTAATCGACGCGTTGTCATGATGACCTCGATTGTTTCATAAAAACGTTTTCAGCGGCACAGCAATTGACAAGATGATTTTCATGTCATGAACATCAATGCCGACAAGGTCGAATCCAAAAACGGTTTCAAAGTGATGCATTACAGCCTGTCGCACCGGATTCATAGATATTTTTTGAGATAGCTCTTGAGCCATGGATGTGACCCCAACATCGGTCAGTCCACATGGATTGATCCATTTAAACGGTTTCAGCGACAGGTTGACGTTTAGTGCGAAGCCGTGAAAGGAGACACCCCGTTTGACAGAAATGCCGACGCTGCCGAGTTTATTGCCTTCAACCCAGATCCCTCTGTTGATGGAATTCCTCTTGGCGCGTATACCCCAATCTGAAGCCGTTAGAAGCATGATTTCTTCTATACTCAACACGAAATCCCTCACATTCAGACCGGCTTTGGCTAGATCGATGATGGGATAAACAACCAGTTGGCCCGGCCCGTGGAACGTAATATCCCCCCCACGTTCAACGGATACTACCGGAATCTTTTTTCTGTCCAGAAAAGCTCTTGATGTCTTTAAATTTTCAATACCAGCCCTTCGACCCAGTGTAAAAACAGGAAGATGCTCTAAAACCAACACAACATTATTTTTGATAACACCGGTTTGTCTGGCACGGGCGATATTTCGCTGGAGATCCAGCGCTGTCCCATAGTCCGTCAGCGGCAACTCTAAACAAAGACAGGTTTTACTGCCAAGTGCAGGCATAAATCGGATGTTCCGTATTTTATGATTGTATGGGTTTTTGAAGCGATCAATTGTTAAAAAAGTAAATTCTTTTCGAATCTAAATAATTTTCGTTGGTGGTTCCCCCTTTGCCATGAGCACAATATCTCTTGGATTGCACAGCTGCTTGGGCAGTTCCGCCACCCGGCCGCAGGATATGCAAACAAAATTAATGTGCTGCAGTTTTGGCTTGCAGATATGTCTGGGGTCTTCGTTTGCAACCCCACAGTGCTCGCATAGATAGGCTTCTTTTAGTTCCACAGGATCACACAGGTGACCGGTTCCTTCAGCGACTTTTCCACAATTATTACATACATGAACTTTGTTTGTCATGATCGTTTTCCTTTCAATGTCAAAGTAAAAATTTATTGTTTCTATGAGAATTGTTTAAACGCTCTAAAAAGCTTTTTTAAAATTCATCCAGCGCTTCAACAACTTCTATAAATCAAAATTTATGCCAATGGCGTCAGATATTAAAAAAACATATTTATATAATATATCAATAAATTATGCTTAAATCCACTTTTGTCAAACATAAAGTGCTTACGCCTTAAGGTTTTCATGATACATTTAATGATACAATACTGTCTCATAGAACCAAAATAGTGGCGTTGTCGGATTTACATTGCGATTGTTGAACATGTGAAGATTTAAAAAAATTCGGCTCTTTTCGTGTGCCTCAAAAGAAAGCTATTTTTATCGGCACTATAATTGCAGAACGAGATAGGTGATTTAACTGATTTTGATTCATAGTTAGTGGCGGTTGACATCCTGGATGACTTGTGGCATTTTTACATTATTATCACCCGAGAATTAGATGTACCCGCATTTTTTAGATCTACCTAAGTTTCATACATAGTCATAAATTCACAAATTTTCGTTTAAATCGTTTTCTAAAAGGAATTATATCTGAACGCCATGTTCAACCTCAAAGACTTTTTGCTCTAAGTTTTGGCATAAGCAATGTACGGTTGAGTCAACGTTGATCCAGAAGATATAACATATAGTATTGCTGTTGTGAATTTAGAATGAATTCTTATAACACTTAACTTCTGTTAAGATAGATAAAGAGAACAAAATGAAGACAAAATTAACGTTACTATGCATTTTATTTCCGCTGTTTTTTTCGTGTGGTCAAAAAGAGGAACAGCAAGCACAAGCACCGCCCCCCCAAGTCACCGTTGTGGTTACACAAGCAACAGACGTGCCTATCTACCAGGAATTTGTCGGTCAGACACACGGATTTCAAGATATTGCCATACGGGCAAGGGTGGAAGGTTTTCTGGAAGGTATCCATTTTGAAGAAGGGTCGCGGGTTGAAAAAGGCGCTCTACTCTATACCTTGGAAAGTCAGCCGTTTGAGGCTGATGTTGCCGCAAAAATGAGTCGGGTCGCGGAAGCAAAAACCATGCTGGCAAAAGCCAAAAGCGATTTGGACAGGATCGAACCCCTTGCAAAGGAGAAGGCGGTCAGTGAGAGTGATTTGGATAGTGCCGTCGCCCAATATGAGGCGTCTATTGAATCGGTGAAAGCGGCTGAAGCGAATCTCAAGGCCAGCAACATCCAACTCGGTTATACCAAGATTTATTCGCCCATCACCGGAATTATCGGAAAAACGAAAGCCAAAGTGGGAGATTTTGTGGGCCGAAGCCCCAATCCGGTGATTTTGAATACGGTTTCCCGCATCGACACCGTTCTCGTGGAATTCTTTATCACAGAGACACAATATCTTCAGTTGGCTCGGCAGTTTTTATCGGAGAGTGAATCGGCTGGGTGGAAAGCTAGATCGGAGAGCGAATCGGCCGCTCGGAAAGCCAGAAAGGGCGAACTGGAACTGATTCTGGCAGACGGATCTTTGTATGGACACAAAGGCAGCCCCGAGTTTATCGATCGGAACGTGGATCCCACCACCGGTGCCATGCTGGTTCAAGCCTCGTTTTCCAATCCTCAGGAATTGTTGCGCCCCGGACAGTTTGCCAGGGTAAAGGCCCTTGTTACCGTCGTTAAAGACGGCATTCTGTTGCCCCAACGGTGTGTTGTGGAACTTCAAGGGACATACAGTGTTTATGTTGTTGGCGAGGGTGATAAGGTTCAGACAAGGGGCGTGAAAGTAGGCCCCAAGATCCAACAATTCTGGTTGATCACCGAGGGGTTGAAGCCGGGTGAACACATTGTGTACGAAGGGTTACAGAGAGTAAAAGACGGGGCGGTGGTAAAACCCACCGTAAAAGACATCGAATCAACCGACCAAAAGCAAGAGAGCAAATAATCAGATATGGGTAATTTTTTTGTGAGACGGCCCATTGTGGCCATGGTTATCGCCATTTTTATGGTCATCGTGGGTGTTGTATTCTTAAAAGGTCTTCCCACGGAACAATATCCCAACATCACCCCGCCGGTGGTGGAAGTTCGGGCCACCTATACCGGAGCAAACGCCGTGAGTGTGGAGCAGTCGGTGGCCACACCCCTGGAACAGCAAATCAATGGTGTGGACAATATGATTTACATGAAATCCATCAATGCCAATGACGGCACCATGAACATTCAGGTGTCGTTTGAGATCGGCACCGACCCGGACATGAACACGGTGTTTACCCAAAACCGGGTTGCCGCCGCAACTGCCAAGCTCCCCGAGGAGGTTAAAAGATTAGGGGTGACCACAGAGAAATCCCTTCCGAATATATTGATGCTGGTAACCCTCACATCGGAAGACGGGAGATATGACCAACAATTTCTTGGCAATTATGCATTGATCAATATTAAGGATATTTTGGCCCGCATCAAGGGAATCGGCCGGGTGAACGTACTTGGGGCCAGTGATTATTCCATGCGCATATGGATCGAGCCCGACCGATTGGCCCACTTGGGCATCACGGTACCCGAAATCGTGAATGCCATCCGAGAGCAGAGCGTGATTGTGCCGGGAGGTAAATTCGGTGCAGAGCCTGCCCCTCCGGGGACGGAATTTACCTACACGGTCAGATTGCCGGAGCGTCTTCAATCTGAAAAAGAGTTCGGTGAAATCGTCGTCAGAACCACCGAGGGAGGGTCTCAGGTAAAGATCAAAGACATCGCCCGTGTCGAATTGGGCGTTGAAACTTACAATGCATTTACCCGATTAAATGACAAAGCATGTGCACTTATCGCACTGTATCAGGCGCCTGGCTCCAATGCCGTGCAACTGGCCGAAGAAATCAGAAAGACCATGAAGGAACTCTCCAAATCTTTTCCGGAGAGTATCCGATATGATGTGTCGCTGGATACTACGTTGGCCATTACCGCAGGTATCGATGAAATCATCGAGACGCTCTTTATCGCCCTGGCACTGGTTATATTGGTGGTATTCATTTTTATCCAGGACTGGAGAGCCGCATTAATTCCCACCATCGCCATACCCGTTTCTTTGATCGGCGCATTTATTGTCTTTCCACTGATCGGTTTTACAGTCAATGTCCTCTCGCTTCTGGGTCTTGTTTTGGCCATTGGTATTGTTGTTGACGATGCCATTGTGGTGGTGGAAGCCGTCCAGGTCAATATTGAAAAGGGTATGAATCCAAAAGAGGCCACCGTCCATGCCATGAATGAGGTCACCGCCCCGGTCATTGCCACCACACTGGTGTTGGTGGCGGTGTTTATTCCGGTGGCGGTTATGGGAGGCATCACGGGGAGATTGTATCAACAGTTTGCCATTACGGTGGCCGTCTCCGTGGTGTTCTCATCCATTAACGCATTAACCCTGAGTCCTGCCCTTTGCTCTTTGCTGCTCAGAAAGCAGAAACCCTATGGCGGTCCCTTGGGAATATTCTTTCGTCTTTTTAACAAAGCCTTTGACAGGTCTACGGATGCCTATATGGGGTTTACCCGTATCGTAACCGGTAAAATTGTTAGAGGATTGATATTTATTCTTATCATAACCATTGCCATGGGTTTTTTGGGGAAAAATGTTCCGGGGGGGTTTATGCCCGAAGAAGATATGGGATATCTTTTGGTAAACATACAATTACCGGATGCCGCATCCCTGCAACGATCCGATATGGTTGCCCAAAAAGTTGAAAAAATTATCAGAAAATACAATGAAGTGGAACATATTACCACCGCCACGGGATTCAGTCTGCTTTCAAACAGCATGTCCTCCAATGCGGGCTTTATTTTTGTTTCCCTTAAGGATTGGGGTGAACGGGAAAAAACTGCCAAGGACATCGTTAGACGATTAAACGTTGATTTTCATTTGGCCATTAATGAAGCACAAGTGTTTGCATTTGGACCACCGGCCATCCCCGGATTAGGAAGTGGTTCCGGTTTCACCTTGATGATTCAGGACAAAGGGGGGAACACACCCGATTATCTGGCCAAACAGACGGCAACTTTTGTCCAGGCTGCCATGAAACGACCTGAAATCGGTTCGATATTTACGACGTTTCGGGCCACCGTTCCCCAAAGATTCATGGAAATCGACAGGGATAAGGTCCTCAAAGCAGGTATTTCATTAAACGACATATATACCACGGTGGGTGCTTTTCTGGGAGGGGCCTATGTAAATGATTTCAACAGATTCGGAAGGTTGTACAAAGCTTATATTCAGGCGGAACCCCAGTACCGGCAGAATGAAAATCAGATAAACCTTTTCTTTGTTAAAAATAGAGAAGGTAAAAGCGTTCCATTGGCGGCATTTGTCGATATCCAAGAAATTGTCGGGCCGGATTATACCAACCGATTTAATTTATACAGGGCCATAGAGCTCAGCGGGGGGCCGGCCCCCGGATATACATCGGTCCAGGCATTGAATGCACTTGAAGAAGTCGCTGGAAATGTTCTTCCAGAGGATATGGGCTTTGAGTGGAGCAACATGTCGTTTCAGGAAAAGAAAGCTTCCGGTACAGGTGCCATCGTGTTCGTGTTTTCATTGTTGTTCGTATTTCTTATCCTCTGCGCCCAGTACGAAAGCTGGTCCTTGCCCTTTAGCATCCTGTTGGGAACGCCTTTTGCTATCTTTGGTGCGTTCATCGCATTGTATATTTCCCGGCAGTTCAGTCAGACCTATGAGCTCAATGTTTTTGCCCAGATTGCACTGGTGATGCTCATTGCCATGGCCGCCAAAAATGCCATTTTGATCGTTGAGTTTGCCAAGCTGGAATTTGACAAGGGCCTTTCTTTGTTCGAT
The DNA here is from genome assembly GCA_019313025.1 of Deltaproteobacteria bacterium. The sequence goes on along the minus strand of JAFDCA010000619.1, from coordinate 6,497 downwards.
GCGGCCGTAAAAGCTGCTGAGCTGCGATTCAGACCCATATTGATGACGGCGTTTTCGTTTATATTAGGCGTTTTACCGCTGGTTGTTGCTTCCGGTGCCGGCGCTGAGGCAAGGGTCGTTATGGGGATGGCATTGCTGGGCGGAATGTCTATTGCGACACTGTTAGGGGTTTTCTTTTATCCCATGCTGTTTGTTTTCATCGGCAAAACTGCCAAATATGAACAGAAACGAGATCTTCAGTTGATACCTGATTCAAAAGAATCATGATGGTTATTGAAATGAAAAAAATAACTCGAATCGTTACATTGATACTTTTTGTGTTTTTTATTGGTTGTGCTATGGGGCCTGATTTTAAAAAACCTGTCGTGGAAACACCGGATAATTTTAGATTTTCCGATTCAGAATCCAAAGAAGTGGTTAACTTGAAATGGTGGGAATTGTTTGAAGATCCTGTTTTGTATTCACTGGTTGTCACGGCCTTGGCGGACAATAAAGATTTACTGATTGCTGCCAGCCGTATCGAAGAAGCCCGTTCAGCTCTTGGATTTACCAAGGCGGATCAATATCCCCGATTGGATTTAGACGGTGGCGCAAGGGTAGGAAATTTTACGGGCGTGTCACGATCGTCAACAACCGACAAATCGGCCTATATCGCGCCGGTATTGAGCTGGGAGATTGATTTCTGGGGCAAATTCCGCAGATCTACCCAAGCCGCGAGAGCTGAATTGATGGCTTCTGAATATTCCCTGAGAACCGTTCAAATCAGTCTGATTTCCGAAGTTGTGAGCACGTATTTTTTGTTGTTGGATTATCATCAAAGATTGAAAATATCCAAGCAGACCCTTGAATCACGGCTGTATAGTCTTGATATTATTCAAAAGCGCTTTGACAAAGGGATTATTCCCGAAATTGATTTGAATCAGGCGCAAATTCAAAAAGAAATTGCCGCCGGGGCCATTCCCTTATTCCAACGATTAATTGCCAATACCGAAAACGCGCTGAGCATTTTGTTGGGAAAATTCCCCGGAGAAATAAAAACAGGGGATGATCTGAACCAACAAACGCTTCCTCCGGATATACCCAGCGGAATACCCTCAAGTATTTTAGAACGCCGGCCTGATATTGCTGAAGCCATGTACTTGCTGGAGGCACAAACAGCAAGGATTGGTGTTGCTCAAGCACTGAGGTTTCCCTCCATTACCTTAACAGGTCTTTTCGGAGTCGCTAGCAGTGAACTGTCATCCATTTCCACCGATGGAGACATCTGGTCGGTGGGGGGTAGTCTATTGGGGCCTATTTTTGACTTTGAAAAGAGCCGTCAGCGGGTTGAAATTGAGAAAGAAAGGACCCAGCAGGCATTGTATCGTTACGAAAACAGGGTGCTGTTTGCGTTTCGTGAAGTGGCGGATGCTTTGAATGACATTCAAACCTACAAAAACCAAATCTCCGCGGTGGAAAGAAAATATACGGCAGCGGAAAATGCCGCTGCCCTGTCAAAAATGAGATATGACAAAGGCGTCACCAGTTATCTTGAAGTTTTGGAGACGGAACGGACTTTATTCGATGTTGGATTGGAGTTATCTGAATTGAAACAACAATTCTATAATGCCTATGTCAGATTATACAAAGCCCTGGGCGGGGGATGGCTTACACAAGCGGAAATGGAACAGACACAATATCCGCCGGAAACACCCAAAAAACAACCTTAAAAGCCGATATCTTTCCAGGTTCTTTCAAGGCATGGTGTTATGATAGAAAAGAAATTGACCAGAAATAATATCATTCTTTTAATTTGCTTACTTCTCATTATCTTTTTCTATCCCGCTTTATCGACTCAGCGATTACTCATGAGAGACATCATTTTCACGGCCATTATTCTCTCTGGCACGTATTCACTCGATTTTGCAAAAAAAACCCGTAGAATCCTATTCATATCCGGAATTATTACCATTGTTTTGACCTGGCTTTATTATTTTTTTGTGAACGATGCTTTGGGATTTATCTCTTTCTTGTCATTTTTCAGCTTCAACATGTTTATTACCGTCTTCATGATCCAGCATATTGCCAGGAGTCAACAGGTCACTTTGACCCTTATCATCAATTCCATTAACGGTTATCTCCTCATCGGTGTCTTGGGAGCGGTAATGCTTTCAATGATGCAACTTGTTCAAAAATTCTTTTTTCATATCGATTCTGGAGCCATCAACTTTGCAGGCGCAACTGCTGCAGGGTTTCACGATTATTTATATTTTAGTTTTGTTACGCTGACCACTTTGGGATATGGGGATATTACACCCGTTTCTCCGTTTGCCAAGTCCTTAACCATTGTTATTGCCATCGTCGGCCAGCTTTATTTGACGATTCTCATTGCCATGCTGGTGGGCAAGTACTTAAGCAGTTCCATAGAAAGATCATAATATTCAGGAAACTCAACTTTAAACACAACAGGAGGTGGAATTATGAGAAAAAATTATAGATGGAAGTCAATGGTTATGGCGGTGCTTTTTTTTAGCATGATAGCCGGGATTTCTTTTGCAGCTGAAGCTGTGGTGGAAAAAGAAAAGGTGCCCGGTGTCGTTATAACAGAAGAAATTATTAAAACCGCGGACAATTTCGTTGTGTTGTTTGACAGTTCAAGCTCCATGGAAGCACCATATAAAGATACCGGACTCACAACATTAGATGCCGCCAAGAAACTATTAAAAGATAGAAATGAAATTCTTCCGGATCTGGGATACAATGCAGGGTTATATTTGTTTACACCCTTTAAACCCGTTTACATGATGCAAAAATATGACCGGGATAAATTTGCTGCTGCCATTGACCAGCTTCCGGCAGAGGCATCGGGAGCCACATTGTTGCAGCAGGGGCTTCTTAAATTGGATGGCATACTGTCGGGACTCACCGGACGAACGGTGGTGTTCTTGTTCACCGATGGTATGTACAGTCGAACGCCGGGATCCAAGAAGCCGGCGGACATAGCCAAGGAGCTTGCTGATAAGTATAATGTTTGTTTTTACGCTATCAGCACTGCCAAAGGCGATTTAGAAAAAGATGTCTTGAAAGCGGTTGCTTCCATAAACGAGTGTTCCCGGGTTGTCCCATTTGATCAGGTGTTTGAAAAGCCCGTCTATCTGGCCGGAGCGCTTTTTGTCATTGAGACCAGAATCGAAAAATTTCTGACAACCACCTATCGATTGGCTGATGTTAAAATCGATAACATTCTGTTTGATTTTGACAGTGTTCAGATTCGTTCCGAATACAATGACGAGCTCAATATACTCGGGGAATTTTTAAAGAATAATCCCGGTACGTATGTGGTCCTGACGGGTTTTACAGACATTGCCGGTTCTCCCGAATATAATCTTGGGCTGGCACGACGAAGGGCTGAAAGCATTGAAGCGTACCTTATCGACAAGTTCAATGTCAGTGTCGGCCAGATTGTCACCCAGTGGTACGGAATTGCTGATCCGATAGCAGACAACACTACCAGTGAGGGCCGACGACAAAACCGACGTGTTGAATCCATTGTTATGGGATTTGATTAAATAAATATGAATACATGATGGATAAATTCTTTTCTGTTTTATAGCAGTTGCCAAAAATAGGTTCCGATTGAATGCTTAACGGTCACGATTTGCCGTAAGCCGCCGGATGATTTCGTTGAGGTCGGGAAGCTGTCTGAGCAAATTAGATCTCGTTAAAGAGAACATCTTTGAAGTATTTCAAATTAAAACATAAAATCAAACGACTGAACGATATTCTAAAAAGCCATAGACATGTTCTCTTTTACGCGTTTTTGTTTGCGAGTTCTTGCAGATCTCAACGAAATTATCCGGCGGATGGAACGGAATGTTATTCTGACAATAGCTATAGATGCAGAAATCGGTTTCACAAATGGGTGTTGTTGGAAATTATTTATAGTAGCAGGCTAAAATAATTTTTTAGGCCTGCTTCAATTTATGGAATCGTATCCATGAACGTCATATTCGTTCTGATTGTTCTGTGTGCGTTCTTATTTGCCGGGTGGCGACAAGTTTTCCTTGTTTCCATGCAAGATGTGCCTTCGCCCATGGAAATTCTTTCCAAAGCGATGATTACATCGGCCGGCGGGGCAGTAGAACTGGCCATCGGCCTGGTGGGTGTGATGGCCCTGTTTCTGGGACTGATGAAAGTGGCTGAAGCCGGCGGAATGCTCACCATTTTGGCACGACTGATCCGCCCGCTGATGGTGAAACTTTTCCCTGATGTTCCGGCGGATCATCCGGCCATGGGTGCCATGATTCTGAACCTTTCGGCCAACGTGTTGGGGCTTGGCAATGCCGCGACGCCCTTTGGCATCCGGGCCATGCAGGAGCTTGACAAGCTCAACCCTCAGCGCGGAACAGCCACCGATGCCATGGCCCTGTTTCTGGCCATCAACACCTCCAGCGTGACCCTGTTGCCCAGCGGGGTCATCGCCCTTCGTGCAGCAGCTGGTTCATCAGATCCGGCCGCGATTTTACCCACCACATTGTTCGCTACCATCGGATCCACCACTATTGCCGTTGTTGCAGCCAAACTGTATCAGAGACTCATGCCCCTCAGGGTTGGCGCTGAAGCTTCTATTGAGCAAGTGCCTTTAGATGATGGGGAAGTCGTGTATTCAAATGATGGGAAAGAAGTACCGTCCAACGATACTGCCAAAGGATATCCGTTGTGGGTCAGCATCATGGCGCTTTCATTCCTTGTATTATTGATGCCCGTTTGTGTGATTTATGGACGGTCCATATCCCCGTGGATCATTCCGGTACTCATGGTCGGATTTTTAGGCTTTGGTCTGGTGCGTCGTGTGCGCGTCTATGAAGTGTTTGTTGAAGGTGCCAAGGACGGTTTCCGGGTGGCGATTCGGATCATTCCTTATCTGGTGGCCATCCTTGTGGCCGTGGATATGCTGAGAGCAAGCGGTGCATTGGAAGCCATGGTCGGTTTGCTAAGCGGTATTACAGGTCCTTTGGGCCTGCCTGCCGAGGCCCTTCCTATGGCGATGATGCGGCCCCTTTCCGGATCAGGGGCATACGGTATTCTGGCCTCCATTATCAATGATCCGGCCATCGGTCCCGACAGTTACACCGGCTATTTAGTTTCAACACTGCAGGGGTCTACCGAAACGACTTTTTATGTGTTGGCGGTTTATTTCGGATCCGTACAGGTACGACGTATCCGCCATTCTCTGGCTGCCGGATTAACGGCAGATATCGCCGGCGTGATATTTGCGGTTCTGGCCTGCTCGTTTTTCCTTGGATAGAATAATTTGTTTATGTGACTTTAATCGTCTTTTTTAGGAGGTCTTAATTTCAAGCCGAAAATAAACACAAAGGCCATACCGATCATACCGATCAACCCCGCCCTTCGCATATCTTCAAGGTCGGCATATCCTGAGATATATCGGTAAAAGAAATATCTGGGGTCGATTTCCGCAGCCCTTTTGAAATCGGCGTTGGCCAACACCTCTTGACCCAACTCCATGTAAGCCTTGGCCCGGGTTCTATAAACATCTGACAAAATTCGAAGATCGCTTTCCATGGCAAGAGCCCTGTTTGAATCATCGATGGCTTCGTCCAGTTGACCAATCATGCGGAAAGACTCCCCCCGGTAACCCAGCACCCCTTTCATTTCCGGTTCCAGATCAAGGGCTCTGTCAAAGTTGACAACAGCCTTTTCAGGGTTGTTGATTTTGAGATAAGCCATTCCCAACATCCGATAGGCATCGGCTTTGTTAGGGACCAGCTGAATGTAATTGGTAAAATCCTCGATAACCTCGTTGTATTTGCCCTGAAAGTAGTAATTCAATCCTCGTTTTTCATAGGCGGGTGCGAGCCTCGGGTTTAACTCTATCGCCTTGGTAAAGTAATTGGTTTTTTTATAAGCCATCGATGTTTTCAAACCCAGATCGAAGTATTCCAGGGCATTCCCGTCAAAGGCGTAAACATTCTGTATATGTTTTGACCACACGACCGTAATCAACAGTATCAGTATACCAATGTATATTTTTTTCATATCGCTTAATTTCCTCAAAATATTCCAACTGAATGTCCATTTTAAGTTCTGGAACTGTCAGCGGGGTTTTTAAAATCTTTAAAAAAAAGTGTCCTGAGACATGTGTATCATTTACGTTCAATATGATTTTATTCATTCGTTTCGATTTGAATATAAAATAATTCCTTGTTTTTTGATTGCAACCATGAATCCAATTTTTACAATGAATGTTATTCAACAAGATAAAAATAATATGTTTAAATATATTAATATGTTATCTTAGAAGTTCACTTTGCTATTAATGCACATTGTGATCTCGTAACTACGGGTTTTTCCTGAAAAGTGCTCCAGACAAAAAATTTTAAATGGGTTTTACAACCATCTTGTTGCTGTTTTAGAAAATAATTAGCAAATTTCGTTCCAAATGAACTTGCTGAATGAACATTTTTGTTTCTTTTAAATTTTCAATCGGTTGTTAT
>JAFDCA010000618.1 GCA_019313025.1 Deltaproteobacteria bacterium | reverse complement strand
AAGCTAGTTGAGACTCATTGACCAAATTGGCCCGCATCTTTGACAAATCGCCTTCTCTTACATCCGGGTAACGATGCATGAGCATGTGTCCAACAACAAGATTTAAAACAGCATCCCCTAAAAACTCAAACCGCTCATTATCCTGAATATCCAGTTCGAGGTTCTCGTTTACAAAGGAACTGTGTCTGAGGGATTCAAAAAGAAAATCGATATGTTTAAATTCATAACCAAGTTTTTGCTGTAATTCGGAAAGATCCGTTGATGTCATGGCGATTCCTGTTCATAAACTCGATATGAGTTTTTCGTACAATTCAAAAGGGACAAAGAAATCTCCATTACCGACCCCCATTTGTATGTCGGGTTTTATAGCCCCGTGAAAATCCGTACCGCCTGTGATTAATAGATTAAAGTGCCTCGCGAGCCGTGAGTAATATGCAATAAGATTTTTCGTGTGTTCCGGATAATAGGCCTCAATTCCTCTCAAACCCATGTCTGTCAACACGGCAATCAAATCTTCGATAACATCATTTTCGTTGATGCCCAAAAGACGTGGGTGAGCCAGAACAGGAATTCCTCCAGCGTTCAATATGGCCTTTATGGTTTCTTCACATTCAAAACGAAATCGATCGACATAGGCTGGTTTGCCGTTTCCAAGATATTCGTCAAATGCCGAATCGATAGACCGAACATAGCCTTTGTCAACCATAAGTTGAGCAATGTGAGGTCTTCCCAGCTGACTGTCTCCTGCCAACTTTCGGACCTCGTCAAATTCAATTTCGATCCCAAAGCGAGAAAGAAGTTTAAGAATTTGGGGGTTTCGATTCTTTCTTGAGTCTCTCAACATTGAAAGTTTATGACTCAGGGCAGGATGATCAATGTCCACGGCATAGCCTAGGATATGGAAACTTCCGGCACAGGAAAAAGAGGGTGGTGGTTCAGCACTGATCTCAACACCGGTTAAGAATTTGACTGAAGGGGGAATTCCAAATGAAAGGGCGTCTTTTGAACCGTCCAGAGTGTCGTGGTCTGTTATAGCGATTGCTCCGAGATTGAGTTCTTTCGCAAGGGAAAGGATCTCTGCCGGTGTCAGCGTCCCATCTGATGCGGTTGAATGAATATGAAGATCGATTCTCACATGCGTATTTATAACCCAAGGGCTTTTTCTAAGGCCTCTTCCTTGGTTTTGCAATCAATGCAATGCGCCGTAACCGGTCTGGCTTTCAGCCGTTTAACAGAAATATCTTCACCGCACTTTTCACAAACTCCGAAAGTACCGTTTTCAATACGATCAAGTGCTTTTTTTATCTTTTTTATAAGTTTATTTTCTCTATCCCTGATACGAAGCATAAAATTACGGTCTGCTTCGAGGGACGCACGGTCGGTCGGATCTGGAAAATTTTCTTTAGGTGCTGTCATGCCTGAAACGGTGTTATCAGCGTGGCTTAACAGTTCTTCGAGTCGGTTGTTTAAAAATTCTTTAAAATATTCGAGATCTTTCTTTTTCATAATGTTACCCTTGCACAAACAGACAACTTATTTTTTCGTAAATCGGCAGAATACATTATGATAAATGGTATGTAAAGAATAAATTTGTGTTTTTCACTATTTTTTTAAAAAACAATGTTATCTTATTGAGTTTACTATATTTCTTTTAAAAGTCGCTCCAGCTCCTTCAAGCTGTTGACATTAAATATCTGACTTGGATAATCTTTTGGAAGAATTTTTTTCAAAAGTCCCGTAAGGACTTTACCAGGTCCTATTTCTACAAAGATTTCAATGTTTTCGGCCATGAGCTTGCACATGGAATCGTACCACTTTACAGGGCTGCAAAGCTGACGGGCCATGACCGATTTTATTTTATCGGGTTCTTTTTCAACATCGGCGGTGACATTGAATATGGTGGGCCTTTTTGGCGAGTTGAAAGGTATTGATTCGATTAAATCTTTGAACTCGTCATAGGCACCTCTTATCAAATCGCTGTGCCACGCACCGCTTACTTTAAGGGGGATAGCTTTTGCCCCACGAGACGACGCGATGGATGAGGCCTTTTCCACGGGGTCAGGGGAGCCGGTGATGACAATCTGCTTTTCAGCATTATGATTTGCAACCGCCACAACACCCGCTGTCTTTGCCTCCGAAACGATTTCTTCGACCATATCTATGGAAAGCCCGATAATTGCATGCATGGCGCCTTTATTTTTAACGGCCTCCCGGTGCATAAGTTCACCGCGTTTGAAAACCAACCTAAAGGTATCTTCCCGGGAGACAATACCCGAGGCACTTATGGCACTGTATTCACCGAGACTGTGACCCGCACAGATATCCGCTGTGACGCCTTCTTTTTCGATGACTGTGAGACATGCCAGATTCACCGCAGTGACGGCCGGCTGAAGATTAACGGTTTCGGTGAGATCTTCCATGGGGCCCTTAAAGCAGAGTTTTGATAGTTTTATTTTGGAAATATCCTCCGCCATATCAAAAAGTTCTCTTACAACATCATATTCCTGATAAAAATCAAGTCCCATACCAACGGCCTGTGAACCTTGGCCTGGGAAAAGAAATGCTGTTTTTTTCAAAGCGTCCTCCTTTCGTTTCATTAAAGGCTATTCTCCCTATTCATTGGGAGAAAGGATCCTAGGATTCAAGGATTCGGGTGTTTTCTTTTTAAATATCAAATCCATATGATTTTACAATAAAAATTTTCTTGGCAAACTGTTCTGTTTTAGTATTACTGATAATTTACAGTGTGAAACTCGAATTCTTAAGCATTTCACTTGAATCCTTTTAGTCTCACCACTTTACCCCCAGCATCAGACAATTTAGGCCGCTGCCGATGCCGAAGAATCCGACCAGATCGTCTTTCACCAGAAACTCCCGCTCTTTTGCGATGGCCGCCGTGATGGGAAGCGATACGGTACCGATGTTTCCCAGATATTTAAACGTGGTAAAGTCCTTTTCCTTAGAAATACCGATGGAATCAAGGATATTTCTCTGATGGGTCGCCCCAACCTGATGGCAAATAACCTTGTCCGGCTTATCTTCCGGCCACAAGAGTTCTTTTTTGAATGCTTTATATGTTTCAATACCAAGGGCCACCCCGTGTTGCAAAACGCCTATGGAATCCGTCTGCATGATATGAAGCCCGCTGGCCGGAATGCCGGTATCCGGTCCCCACCGACACAGTTTGTGATGTATGGTAGCGGATCGGACGACGCCGCCCAAAAGCCGATGGCCGGTATCGGACAAGGATGCATTTGTTAATAATACGGCCACTGCCCCTGAGCCGCCGGTAAGTGTGGCGATAGTTTTTTTGAAATGATCCATATCTTTTGTTTCAAGAAGACGATCAATGGTAAATTCGACAATCTGTCTTGCAGATTCGCAGGACACCACAAGACCCGCTTTGATCTGGCCGAGTTCGATAGCATTTGCCACCTGAATCATACCGTTTATGACACCCAGGCATGCGTTCGAAACATCATAAATCTGAGTATCGGGACCCAATGTTAGGCCGTTGGATACGGCGCAGGCAGTTGCGGGTTCCAAGTTGTCCCTGCAAACGCCTCCGTAGACCAGCATTCCGATATGCTCAGGGGAAACAGAAGACGCATCCATGGCTTTTTGACCGGCTTTTATGGCGCCGTGGCTCATTGAATACCCTAAATCCCAGAATCGGCGTTCCCGAATTCCCGTGAGGGCCTCCAGCTGTCCTTTCTGAAAATGGAGTGCCTCATATAAGGGCTCAAGGCGGCGTTCAATATCATCGGACGTGACCACATTGGGCGCCAGTTCGTAGCCGAAGGAATCGATGTAAACGGTGGAATATAACATATGAAAATACTCTTTAAGACCTTTGAAAAATGTCCCTTTTTGTCCAATCCCGGTGCCAGGCTCAAATTTCAATCCTCGAAATACTCAATGTATGTCTGTGGTTAAAATCTTTGCCTTCCTTGACCTTAAACAAAAATAAACAATTTTCAAAGGTCTAACAACAATATTCTTTTAACAGTTCTCATGTAATACATTTTCGAACTATAAGTTAATATTTCTTAAAGTCGTTTCAAATTCTCCCAGTGAGTGATTTTTGAGTCTTTTGCCTCAAAAGCGCTTAGCGAAGTGGAACGTAAAATTTGTAGCCGTTTTAGGGCGATAGCCCGAGTTTAACAAATTTAGTGAAATAAGCTTAGCGCTTTGCACAAGACTCAAACCAACGAATGGGAGGTTTTAAAATAGCTTCTAGCCTAAACCGGTATCAAGCGAAAACCGAAATTTTCCATTTGGTAAATATAAAGCCCGTCCACTTT
>JAFDCA010000617.1 GCA_019313025.1 Deltaproteobacteria bacterium | reverse complement strand
ATCTTCGAAGTATTTCAAATTAAAACATAAAATCAAACTACTGAACGATATTCTAAAAAGCCATGGAATTGTTCTCTTTTACGCGCTTTTGTTTGCGAGTTCTTGCAGATCTCAACGAAATTATCCGGCGGATGAAACGGAATGTTATTCTGACAATAGCTATAATTTTCAAAATAAAGTTCAAACCGAATAAATCGGTTCACACATTCGCATTCGCAGGTTTGCATCTTTTGATCATTTCTAAGCTCGCTGCACTAAATTGCATAAACTCGGGCTAACGCCCTCAAACAGTATGCAATTTTACGTTTCGCTTAGCTAAGAAACGATGAGCAAAAGCTGCAAAAGGCTTCACTTGAATGAGCAAAAAGAGCATTTCTGGGTGGGCACCAACTAGTTGCGTGTTCGACCGATGATAAATGTTGCAAAAAAAATAAGCGACGCCAAGGTGACAATGGTTGCGCCTGAGGGCAGATCGGCATAATAAGAGATAACGAGGCCACCACTGGTGGATATCAGTGCGATCAGTATTGAAATGACGATCATTGAATTATAACGATGGGTTATCTGTGAAGCGGCCGCGCCGGGGATTACCAACAGTGCGGAAACGAGAATAATGCCGATAATTTTCATACTGATTACCACGGACAGGGCAAGAATGGTCAGGAAAAAATGATCCAGAAAGGCTACCGGCATGCCGCTGACAAAAGCAACTTCACGATCATAGGCAACAAACAGCAATTCTTTAAAAAACATCACCGTTGAAAGAAGTACAAGCCCCCCGAGAATGGCAATAATAATTAAATCTTGCCGGGTGATGGCCAGTATGTTGCCAAAAAGATATCCGAACAGATCCACATTGTATTGATCCGACATGCCGATAAAAATAACGCCCAAGGCCATTGCCAACGGAAAAAATATACCGATAGCGGTATCCGTACCCAGATGTCCCTCTTTTCCGATATAACCGATGGCATTGGATATTACCACGGCGAAACCGATGGCGGTGAGTGTTGGAGATATTCCCAGAAGTGCGCCAAGGGCCACCCCCCCGAAAGCAGAGTGTGCCACGCCGACGCCGATAAAGGACAAACGACGCAATACAACAAAAAAGGAAACCACCGCCAGAACAAAACTGAGCATCATTCCGGCCAAAAAGGCGTTTTGCATAAATTGAAGGCTGAAAATATCAATCATGATCTTGATGGTCGCGATAACAGGTTGCACATTTTGAATCATGAACAATCACTTTAAGATCCTCCCCAAAAACTTCTCTTGTGATATGGGGCGAGAAACAGGAATCTGGTTCGTCGTGATAGTGAAGCTGAACGTTTAAGCATGCGACCCGATCTGCATGGGAAGTGATAACACCGATATCGTGTGATACCATTATGACGGATATGCCTTGCTCATTTCTGAATTTTGCCAAAAGTTCATAGAAATCTTCCTGGGCGACGCTGTCGACACCGGTTGAAGGCTCATCAAGAACCAGAAGTTTCGGTTTGGATGCCATTGCCCGTGCGATGTTGACCCGCTGTTGCTGTCCGCCGGAGAGCACGGAAAAGGGCCTTTTTGCATGGTCGGCCATATTGATCTGAGTCAGCAGATCCATGGCAATCTTTTTGCTGTTTCGATTCGGTCGGCGGAAAAGACCGAGACGATTGTAAAGCCCCATGAGAACCACATCGAGGACGGTGACCGGAAACGATTGATCCGCATGGGAAATCTGTGGAAGGTATCCGACCTCCAGCCGGGTGTGTTTGTCGGGTTGGCTTCCAAACAATCGAACCGATCCTTTTTGCGGCCGTATTAATCCTAAAATAACATTCAACAATGTGGTCTTTCCCCCGCCGTTGGGTCCGACAATGCCGAATATTTCACCGGGATAGCAATTAAAGTATATCGATTTTAGAATCCATTTGCCGTCGTAGGCCACCCAGACGTTGTCGAGGTCCACAATGGGTTCTTTGTCATTGTTCGTATTCACGGCTCTATCTTTCACTCCATGGCCTCCTTAAATTTGTTTAGATTGTGGGTCATCAGATCCATGTAGGTTTTGCCGTATTTTCGTTTGGGGCCGCCCACGGGGTCGAGAAAAAGGACGTTAACGTTCGCTTCTCTGGCAACGACTTCAGCGGCCCGGGGATTAAGCTGCGGTTCTGCGAATACCGCCCGAATTTGATATTTTTGGATCATGGCGATGATATTCTTAATTTGTGTGGGGGTTGGATTTCGGCCCGGCGCCGCTTCGATGACGCCCACAGATTCAAGCCCGTAACGCCTGGCAAAATAATCCCACGATGCATGAAAGGAGATATATTTTTTCAATTTAAAATTTGAAACCGTTTCTTGAATCATCCGGTCAAGCCTATCAAGGGATAGTGAAAATTCCAAGCTTCTTTGTTTATAATATGTGACGTGCTGATGATCAACCTCGCATAGTGCGTAGGTAATTTTATCGACCATGGATTTTGCAATGACCGGGTCGAGCCATATGTGGGGGTTGGCAACCATGAGCTTATTTTCTGAAAACAACTTTTGTTTTTCATGATGGTAATTTTCGTGATCATGTTCGGTTGTTTTTATGAGATCGACGCCTTGAGATAATACCACCGTTATGAAATCCGGCCCGGCCAGCTCAATGAATTTATCGGCCCAAAACTCCAAGCCGGCACCGATCATAAAGAAAATGCGTGCAGAAGAAAATGTCTTGACAAGACTCGGTTTGGGTTCAAAAGTATGGGGACTTGCACCTGGTGGCAGAACAAAGGTAACGTCAACATAGCTGCCGCCTATCTGCTGAACCATGTCTGCGATGGGGTAAATGCTGGCAATCACCGGAAGCTTTTCAGACATGCATGCAGTCGAGTGAAATTGGATAATTAAAAAGCACAGAATTACAAAAAGGGGACGAAGCGGCATTGGAATCGGCCGATAAAAAACATGACCATCTGTTTGCCAAATTTCGGGTTGAAATTTCATGTGTTTTATCTTTTCTAAAATAGTGCTCGAAGCGTTTTTCATGGAAAACGCAAAAAACTCGAGGATCACTCTCTGGAAAGTTTTAAAATGGCTTGTAAGCAATGGTTAACAAATAACCTTAAATTGCGCAAATAGTCAAGAATGTTCAATCTTCTCAGAATTTCCTTGAAATTTCCGGTTCTGACTCATATTTTAAGAAAAAAACCATCAGCCTCAAAAGGAGGGTGAAATGTCAACAAAAGCATTGATCATCGTCGATATGTTGAACGACTTCGTGGATGAAAAGGGAGCACTCTATTGCGGGGACACGGCGAGATCGATCATTCCCTTTATTCAAGAAAGACTCCAGGCGTATAGACATCGTAAGGATCATGTCATTTACCTTCAGGATTCCCATGATGAAGATGATAAAGAGTTCGAAAAATTTCCCAAGCATAGCGTTATGGGAACATGGGGATGTGAAATTATCCCTGAACTTTTGCCTCAAGATGGTGAAACGGTGATTCCAAAAAAAAGATACAGTGGTTTTTATGGAACAGATCTTGATAATGTTCTCAAAACCGTCGGTGTAAATGACATTGAGGTGGTGGGTGTCTGCACGTCGATTTGTGTGATGGATACTGTAGGGGGACTGGCCAACCGGGACTATAATGTTAAGGTGCCCATCAAAGGAGTGGCCGATTTTGATTCTGAGATGCACCAATTCAGTTTGAAACGGATGGAAAAGATATACGGAGCAGATGTCTCATGACAGAACACCACCGAGCGGGACCGCTGTTTACGGATCTTTACGAATTGACGATGGCAGCCAGTTATTTTGCCAACAAGGTGTTTGATGTGGCCACATTTTCCACTTACATTCGAGACGTTT
>JAFDCA010000616.1 GCA_019313025.1 Deltaproteobacteria bacterium | reverse complement strand
GAATAATCTATGCGTTTTCAATCGGTTATTTTATATTTCTTTTTTCAGCAGAGTCAGGTCTGTGTCGAAATTTTTTTTAGAATGTATAGAAAATTGATTGAGGTGGAAATAATGATATATGAATGAAATGGATAGCTGGATTGATTGTCTTCTCAAATTCACCAAAATTAACATTTACACCTTTGGAGTGGATTCTTTTTTCTGAAAAAATGTTAATTCTTATGTCATTTTTTTAACCGCTAATAATATGAAAAATTATCTTCGAACCAAATATTTCATCATTCATATCCATGGTCTTTGATGTCGGTTTTTTTTACAGTTTGTAAAAGGCTATATAACTTAACGAATTTTTCCAATATTTCAATAGTACGGGTCAACTCCCTTTACTTCTTCGAAAAACTACCATATGCTTCGTTTTTTCTAAAGCAAATACCATGTTCTGTTAAATGAATAAAAATACAATATAATCAATCTATTTAAAAGTATTATCTCCAATTATAAAGTGGTACGATTCTTGCTGCTCTATCAATTATAATTATCAAGATTTAATTACATCAAATTATAAAAAAGGAGATTTGAAATGGTCGACTCCAAGAAAACCATTGAATACGTTCCAGGATTTTATACTGAGAAAAAGCCAAGTGCTGCCGACCTCGCATATCTTTATATCCGAGAGTGGGACGAAGAGCAGAAAAAAATAGAAAAGGAAGATATTCATCCTATAAAATTACTCCCCACCATTTGTTTTTCCCGAATTATCGGCGTCGGAGCAGTTGAAATTGCAGATATTCTGGCAAGGAAAATCGGTTATCGAGTCGTTGATCGACAAATACTGGAGCATATCACCAATGAAATAAAATTGCGTAATATAACAGCAGCCTCTTTTGACAAACGTTATCCAGGAAAAATGAGTGAGTATTTGTCAGATCTTTTCAATGAATCGTCTTTTCCGGACAATGACTACAACAGACATCTGTTTGCAACGATACGCTCAATCGCCGGTTTAGGCCCTACCATTTTTATCGGCTGGGGAACACATCTTGTATTGCCCCGTGAGCGTGTGATGGCTGTGAGATTTGTTTGTTCAAAAGCGTATCGGATCAAGCGGTTGGCCACGATACTCAACGTTGAGGAGCAGGAAATCGAAAGAAAACTGGAAGACTTCAATTTAAAGCAGAGTTATTTTTTTAAAAAAGTGTATCACCTTGAGAAAGCTTCAACCCAGGAGTTTGATTTGGTTATCAATTGCGATTACATTAATGATCCGCAGTGGGCTGCTGAAATTGTCGAGGAAAACTTTAGGAAAAAGTTTTTGATTGGAACCGGAAGATAAGCGGCATCAATTGTATCTTCACCCAAAAAGCTTGTTTTATTTTTCCTCCCGCTATCCGTTTTATGCGACGCTATGATTATCAGAACCTATCTCAAAAACAATCTAAGTGCCTATGGCGGTGCTGCGAAACGGTTCAAAATGCTCACATAACTACTTGTATGCTCCGCATTTTCAACGTTATAGATCATGCCATGAGCCCTCATTTTCTTTTTGATATAGGTTATAGTTAATAGCATCTTGTCTTTGATCAAGTAGGTACTCTGCTTCCTGAATATCCATTGCATTTTCAACCGTAAAACAGGTTTTAAAATTCAATAAATTGGTTTGGAAAAAATCAAAGTCGTTATTGTTATTTTTGACAAGAATAATTCTATCAGCACCATAAGCATAAATTAAATCCACGGTATTAAAAAAAAGATCAATATCACTTTGACGAACGATACTCTTTTTATCTAAGACGACAACACATGAGAAATTATAAGGTAGATCTCCACAGGCATTTTCGATTCTATTGACGTATGATTTAACATCACTCGTATTTCCGTCTTTTAATATGATATACATTCTATTTTTTATGGGATTTACATGAACATGGTGCATGAATACCTCCTCATTTTATGAAATTTTCAAATATTTCTTCATTGCTCCTTTTCTACTTTTGTTATCGACTTGATCGGTTTTGTCTATAGGGAAAAGCTTCGTTTTTTATGGGGAAATCTCCTAGGTGGGAATTTATCCCATACAATGGAGAGAACCCGACAACCGTATTTTTTTCAATCGGTTTGTATAAGAATTAAAAATAGGTTGGGAAACCATATTGCTTGTTGGTTGCCCACCCCTCACGGATGTTCTATTCGCCTTCATATTTGAAAGAAAGATTTACCCTGGCGCGATACGCAACCACTTTTCCATTCTCGATCTTCAGGTCTAACTTGATAATTTCGGCGATTCTGAGACCTCTAAGCGTTTTGGCCGCTGTCTCTATGGCATTTTTAGCAGCATCTTCCCAAGAAGAACTGCTGCTTCCCACCAGTTCTATGATTTTATAAGTGCTCTCTTGCATAAAGATTCTCCTTCATTCTCGATACCATTAAATGCGGTTATCCCGGCAGAGCAGTTATAATTGCCGGGGCTTTGACCATATCATAAAGTTGCCTTTTAACGCTTTTATAACGCTCGAAATACACCTTTGCGATCTCCTTTGAAAAAAGGTATCCTATTTGATAATCTTTTTGGAAGAGATCGAACAATTTATCGGCATTCAACACCAGGACGTCAGAATCTTCCATACATATGGCATTCAACGTATATTCCTGGGGTGTCATAAAACACGCTGTTCCGAATAATTCCCCTCTTCCCCTGTTCTCAAAAGAAATGCCGATATCTTTTTCCGGATCGATCTTTCGAAGGCTCACCCATCCCTTGGTAACAATGAAAATCTCATTGGCCCGATCCCCTTCTTTATAGATTTCATTACCCTTTTTGAAGGCCTTTCGCTCCGTGACTTTTGCAAGTTCTTTCAACTGATTTTCAGAAAATGCATTAAAAAATTCGAATTTTTTGAAATCGCTCACCACCGTCATAATAAACCTCCTTTTGTAAAACGGTTAAGCTGAACGTAACCCGATTAAGTTACAATCCATACCGCCCTTCTTCTGATAATGTTAATGACTTTGTTACTCACCCTTCCCAGTAAAAATTCCTGAACCTTCGACAAACCTCTACGGCCTAAAACGATGGTACCGTAATCTCCTTCCCTCGCTTCTTTAACGATAGCCTCGGCGCGACTGGAGACACCGGTAACCAACTTGCTACCAATTTGGTCGGATGTGAAACCGGCTTCTTCCATCCGGCATTTTGCTTTTTCGAAAACAGCCATTGCTCCGGCTTCCGCATCCTCAAAGCTCTCTTTTGGAAGAAATAGATGTGCGATCCCTGAGTGAATAGACTGATCCCCCCGGATGGCATGAAACAAGTTTATTTTAACATCGAAACCAGCGAGCATTGTTGCTACATAATCGACCGCCCGAAGGGCGTTTTCTGAGCTGTCAATCGCTACAAGGAATTTATTGTCTGGAGGGATTTCACCGATCATCAAAACCGGCAGAAATGCCACCTTTTCTACGATTTTCTTGGCAACACTTCCAATAATAATCTCTTTATAGGTGCCTATTCCCCGTCGTCCGATAATAACCGAATTATACCCGTTCTGGGCTTCCTTGACGATGTCTCGGGCAATACCTTCCTTTCTGTTATGAATTTTTATTGAAACGGCATCCGGAGAAAAACCTGAATGAAGAAGCTTCTGTTTTGCCTTGTCCATGGATTTTTGAATCTCTTTTTTCTGCTGCATTTCCCATGCCCTGACTTGCTGGGCGGATCGACTGAATTGAGGGTCTTTTTCAAGATCTAAATAAGATTCAGGTATGCTGCTAAAAACATTAAAAAGAACCATTTGCATTTTATGAAAGGGAGCAAGTGTGCTGACATAATTTATGGCATGAAAAGCATGGTCGGATCCGTCAAATGCCAGTAGTATTTTTTGTTTTGATTTATTTTTCATGATGAGCCTTCCTTTTTCCGCCGTATTTTTTATACACTGGCTTAATTCATGTTTTGGATGTTTGACGTTCTTTACAAAACAGAAAGCAATAACTATTCCAGAAATAAAATACAACCAGAACCATTCTAACATATTGTAATAAAATCAATTAAGCTCGATTCCAAAAAAGTATTGTTATAGAATTGATAAACGGGCTGTCGGATATTTTTACAACGTGTAAAATGAAAGCTCGGGTTTATGATTGCCTATTTTGTGAAGCCTCCCCGCTCTTCAAGGCGGCGGGTCGTCCCTTCGGAAGTGCTTCGCGGCGGGAGGGAATGCCGGTCAAAAATAAAAACCTTCAAATTTTAGAACATGATAGGAATTACATCCATGCGACAAACACCGGTAAAACCCGTGTCTAAAATGATTTGAAGAAGACAAAAATATCATTTTTGGAACCGGTTATATCAAAAGATTCTTGAGAAGCCTGTAAACCTATTACTTACAGATTTATCCAATGCAGCCACACCTTTTACTTTTTACAGTTTGTAAAAAAAACGGACAGATTTTTTGACTGTCTTGTAAGTTATTTTCTATTTTTCAAGCCATATTAGAAATTAAATCATTTAGTTATAGTTTACTTTCCTTCTTTCCTTTCATGGCACAGTAGTTGCAAAAATAGATGTTAAAAAAAACGTTAATCACTTGGTATCCAATATGGTGAAATAATAAATAACGCTCAAAATACTTCATGCGTTAAAAAAAGGAGGTAAACGATGGCAGTACAAATCGGAGGTATAAAATACATACCGGGGATGTACGAAAAAAAACGCCCCACCGGTTCCCAAATGGCCGATAAATATTTCCGTGATCTGGATAAAAAATGGCTTGAAAAGAAAAAAAAGGAAAAGAGGCCGGAGATTTTCCCAACGATTTCTTTTTCTCGAAAAATCGGTGTCGGGGCTCTGGAAATTGCAGATATTTTGGCCCAAAAAATCAACTATAATGTGGTGGACAGAGAATTGCTTATGCACATTGCTCAGGAAGCAAAATTAAGCGAAAAAACCGTCGCCTATTTTGATGAAAGGTATCCCGGCGTTTTGAACGAATTTGCAAAACTTCTCTTTGGTGAAAAATCTTTTATCAAAAGCGACTATAACCGGCATCTTG
>JAFDCA010000615.1 GCA_019313025.1 Deltaproteobacteria bacterium | reverse complement strand
TGACAAGATACTTCTCATCAAAGGATAACTCTACTTATTGCACAAATCAGCGTATATCAAGTATAAAATGCAAAAAAATCAGACAAATTGGGCGTAAATTTCCGATTTCCTGTAAATACCGCCGCCTTCTAGGATATTTCTTTTTTCAAGCACTTAAAAGCTCTTTTGCCTTACTTCTCTCTAATCATTTGATAAATTTGCTCTCGAGCTTTTTTCAAATCTTTTTCAGTGTCTATTTCAAACCACAATAGGTCATCGACGAACACGGCGTAGACCGGTTCAGTATACTTGCTTGTATCAAAGATACACTCTTCATAATGATAATTAAATTTGTCTTCAGCGATATCTTTTTGGGATTTCTTAAATACAAAATCTAAAAAACTGCTCTCAAACCTGGAAAGCCCGGCCAACTCACCGATGACATTTCTCTTGCGATTAAGGGGAATATTTTTTCCCAACTCTGTGATTTCCTGCTTTTCATTAGTGCAAATGTAAACCTCATCACCTGAACCGCTTAGCGATGTGACCAGAATACAGTTCTTATAACCCGCATTCAACAATATGTTTACGGCCCTGGGTTCATAGAGCAAATCCGACTCCAGCAGAATAATTTCATCTTCAATAACATCTTGTACCATCGCAAAGGAGTACATGCTTCCGCTATGTGCATATTTTTCGTTTAACACATAATCGATCTTCAAATCCCGATAGCAGGATCCAAATCTATTTCTTATTTTCTCATGCTGAAACCCAACGACCATGATTACATCGGTGATATCATTCTGGATCAGAGCCTCTAGGGAATGTTCAAGTAAAGGTTTCCCCCCTATTTCTATCAATCCTTTCGGCAATGAGTTTATTTCTGTATTTAAACGTGCTCCGATACCGGCTGCTAGGATTACCGCCTGCAAATTTTGGTTCCTCCAAATTAAGGTAAAGGTGAACTCAACCCACCGCAGAAATATGGCAACAGTCATCGACCTCCGGCAAATCCCAAAACCAGGGGAAGATCCCCATAAAGGGCCAATTGGGAGCCGCTTAATTTTAATGCAATTGATTAATGTAGTGGATCTAATTCTAATGATTCATAGATTTTTTTAACGGCCATTTCCGTCGCACCACCCAGGTTGTAAAAAAACTTCCGGGCGAATTCTTTTCTGATCTCACTTTTCTCCTGGGGGTGGACAAGTCCGTATTCAATGGCTTCTCTCATTTCCTGCACATTGTAAACAACCTGACCGCAGTCTCTACCCCAGGCCGCCAGGTCCGAAATTTCGTTACCCCATCTTTCGCGTTCCTTTTTTTCCACCAGTTCAATCATTTGGTCTATATGATAGAAGATCATCGGTCTGTCCAGGGTGCAAAATTCATAGGTTACAGAACTAACATCGCTTACAAGCAGATCACTGACATAAAAAGCTGGACAGATGTCATAGCCGGTTATGATCCTCATGTTCGGTGTTTTCAGGTCATTAAGTCGTTTTTTCCAGTCCATCGGGTTTTTCTTACGCCAAATTCTGTAATTGCGGTCGTGCAATTTGATAAGAAAATTAACATCCATCTCGGAAATCGTCTTAATTATTTCCTCACCCGCGTGCTCCAGAGATGTACCGCTGATAGTTGAGCGGGTAGGGGCGTAAAGCACCGTGGGAAGGTCATTTTCAATGTCAAGTTCTTTGCGGATTGCTGAAGCATTGAGGGACCCGTCCATCAAACAGTCAATTTTCGGCATGCCGATCTTTTCGAGACGGGGATCGTTTTCCAAAAGCGTGCCTGTTGATATGAATTTATCGTATAGATAGGGGCCAATGGTAAACAATTTGTCAAATCTCAAGGCCTTGGGGGAGACGGAGTAGTTATCAATGCTTGCGGAATGAAATATCTGCACCTTGACGGCCGTTTTTTGGGGTTTAAAAAAGTAGCCCGGACAGATACACATATCGAATTTCTTCCACTCAGCAATCTGGTGCCGGATCAATTTGACTTTTTTTAGGCCGAGGGCCCCGTATAATTTTCTGGGACTATGATTCGCAGTAAACACTACTTCGAATCTCTCATCCGCCAGCAGACGGTCGGATATCGGTTTGAACATGATATAATTCATGGGTGTTGCGGCGGTAAATAGAATCTTTTTCCGTTTTTTTATCACTAGTTTGAATCCTCATCCCGTTTGAGTTTGAATAAACTACCGCGTCCTATACCCTATCTTCAGTTCACGGATCGATTTCTTGCTGCCTTAAACCGTCGAATCGCGTTGGGAATAGACATCCCAACTTTCCAGCAATTGATGATAAAAAGATAATGTTTTCTTGGCCTGAAGACTGAGAGAAAAACGCTGGATGGCCCTTTTAACTGACCGGCGCCCCAGTTCGGGCAGTTTGGCTTTATCCTGTAAAAGTTCATCAAGGATGTCAGCCAGGCTCTCACCGGATATATCCATCAATCTTCCGGTAACATGATCCTCGATGAGTTCAGGCAGAAAACCGCTAGCGGGGGCAATTACCGGAATGCCTGCTGCCATTGCTTCACGCACCGTCCGACACGATTTATCAGATCCGGGACTGGCATAGACCAAAACATCCATGGCACGGTAGGCTGCGACAAGCCGATCCCCATCACAATATCCCGCCATCGCAATTCTATTCAAAATAGCCATCTCCCGCGCCGGTTTTTCCACCACTATTTCCACAGCTCCTTCGCGTCCCCGTCCGACCAGCAGCATCTGCAATTGCGGATAGGCCCTGGCAAGCTTATGGATTGCTTTCAAGGTAATATCTAAACGTCGACTGCCTCTGATGCGGCTGACAACCCCGACCACAAAGGCATCAGGCTTTAAGCCGAAACTGTGCTGATCTGCTGAAATCTTGCGTTGCGGCGAAAATCGATCCAGGTCGATACCAGGTTCGATTACTTGTACTGTGTCAGGCGATAATACATTGCGAGCAAGGGCCGCTTGCTTGCTTTTTTCATTGATGACCACCAGTCC
>JAFDCA010000614.1 GCA_019313025.1 Deltaproteobacteria bacterium | reverse complement strand
CGTTTCATCCGACGGATAATTTCGTTGAGATCTGCAAGAACTCGCAAACAAAAGCGCGTAAAAGAGAACATGTCCATGGCTTTTTATAATATCGTTCAGTAGTTTGATCTTATTTTTTAATTTGAAATACTTCGAAGATGTTCTCTTTAACGCGCTCTAATTTGCCCAGACAGCTTCCCGACCTAAACGAAATCATCCGGCGGCTTACGGTAAATTGTGACCGTTATTCATTCAATCGGAACATATTTTTGGCAACTGCTATAATCTAAAAATTAATTTAAAAATAATATGAGAAATTTATTTTCTATCTTGGGAATCATAGGGGTTGTTCTGTTTGTTTTCGGATATTATTTTGCAGATAACGGACGGTACATCTATTTTTTGGGTCTGGCATTGATGATAACAGGATTCATTGGAATTAAAAAAACAAAACAATAAAGCTTCAATGATTATATTTTTAAATGAAAGCCAAGAAAGTGAAAGTCGATTCATGAAACCTTTTGATAAAAAAAAGGATTACTTAAGAATGGCTTGACATACCATTGTGTGGTATTACATTTTGGAAAGTTAGGCTTTAAAACACCTATAGTAGCCTGACCTCCTCTAGCCCCTAGTAACCGCATCCAGGGGCTTTTTTGATTCAATGCCAAAAATAGACCCAAATGCACATCCCGACGTCATGAATATGATTTATTTTTTGAACAAAATTCTTGATATTTCACATTTTAGCGATATATGAACCATTATCGGTTCTTATCTCTAATCACCCCCAAACAGCCTCATTACTATATTTTTTTTATTTTTCATGAAAAATATTGAAATGCTACTTTGTGGCATTATATTTGTTTGTCGTCACGAAAAATAAATTCGAAAGGAGGCCGTATGAAACGTTTTGAATACAAAATTACCAAGCATTCGGCTGATACCTTTGACAAGATCATCTATTTTTGTTCTGAGCATGGCCAATGCGGTATTAACGAAGTCTCCAAAGATCAAACAAGAATCTTGACTGATATTCTGAACACACATGGAAGAGAGGGCTGGGCGCTTGTCCAAATTTCTTTCGGCAAAGATGGCGTGATGATCTATTGGAAACGTAGAATTAACGATAAATAGAAATAGCCTTGGATGAGTAATACACAGAGAACCGTGAACATTAGAAATTTTTTATTTAAAACCCTATTGACATATAACATGGTGGTTTTATGTTGTTGTCTATAATGCCCAATAAACTTCATTTCAGTTAAAAGAGAAACAAAACGAATTCAAGCCTGTTTTAGGTATAAGAAAATGATAAAAAACTGCCCAAGCGAAATCAGATTTTCTTTTATGATACACAAGTCAGGAATTACCAAAAAGGGTAACATACCGGCATTCATCTTAACGCGAATGAAAAGGATACCTTATAAAATAAAGGCCAAAACGAAACATCTTTCTTGTTCTAAGATTTGAGTCATGCAGACGAATTGCGGTTTATCATAACTTGAAGATATAGGTTTATAAAAAGTCCACAAAGTTTTTTATCCACCCTAAAAAACTACGAAATCTTCGTCAGATTTACCCTGATAGTGAAAAAAAGCAAGAAATACGTTTTCACAAAAAAAATGCCATTCATGGGTGGATATTAACCATGTGGTTCAAAGGCCGGCACCGGTTTTCCACTTGGACCGAGGTATCGAATAAACCAATAAATGGCCTGAAGATCCTCATTGTTCATTGCATTAAGGATGGGGTGCGGCATAGGGGGCCTGCTTTTTAATGTTTTTGCCATTTCAATCCATTCTTCTTCTTTAAAAGCATCGATTAAAAGCCGAAGATTTGACCCATAGGACGTTCCCAGGGGCCCGCGCCATCCGATGGTATCACCCGTTAGCCATTTGTTCTCCGGCACCTTCCCTTTTGATTGTAAATATCCGGCAGTATGACAATCGTTGCATCCTAATTTTTTTACCAAATAGCGACCTCTTTCTACCAATTTCATTTTAAAGTAAAATTCGGATTTGCTTTTCAATGCTTTTGTTGTATCAGACTGTGCTAAATTCCAAAAAAAGAGACCGGATAAGATAAAACTTGAAAGAGCAATACAGGTAAGTTTGAATCTCATTGGCATGACTTCCTTTATATGATGTGACTGTTATGATACCCCCTACCAGCAGTTATGTTGTTGGATTTAGCGAATATGGATCGGCCAAAACTGAAGGAGTTGCCTTGTCATATCACCATTTATGCTGTTTATCAAAATGTTGTGATATTTTCAAACTCAAGTGTCAGGCGATTTCGATGTCTTTCCAACCAATAAAATCCAAGTCTGCCGGATGTATCGCAACCTCGAACAAATGTACGATATGTACAAAAATCTATCCCTCAAAGATGATGATTTCATTTTAAAATGTGCTAAATATTTTTTATAAAAATGTATTCAGATAATATTAAAGTGCAATTTCGACCTGAGAAAATCACCCGATTGTATTTGACTGTGACACAGAAGATAGATTATTATTCTCCCGGTAATTTAGAAATATTAAATTTAGATGAAGGCGAATCGGAATAACGCCGGTGTTAGATCTCGGTTTTTTAAATATTCCATATGGTTTCAAACAGTTTTGGAGGATGTTGTCCATGAAACACAATGTCGGTGTTTTCACGCCCCCACACATCGCCTTAATAACCTGTTTGTTCTTTATCGCACTTTCCTTATTTTTAACGAGTTCATCGTGGGCCGAAACGGATGCTGGCGATGAACTCATTTCCCTGACTGCTAAGAATGAACCATTAGGAGATGTGGTGTACAAAATCTCTATGGCGACCGGTTACGATATTAGCGTGGATAATAAATGGCAAAATTATCGGGTGACTGCCTCTTTAGAAGACGTATCTTTACATAAGGGCCTGAAACGAATTCTTAGAGATCTAAACAGTGCCATCATTTACGTTTCCAGCAAGAAAATAAGGATTATTATCTATGATAAAACCGCTTCTGAATATGCATCCTATGCCCCGTCGGCCGAAAGACCGATTGACAGGACACCAGTTTTTCAAGGTCGGTCTTATCCTCCTTCGGAACACCGGCCTCCCACATCACAGGTTATTGAAAAAGAGGATCGCTCTGAAGCCGATGAAGAACCTTCCGATAGCACTGTCGTTTCTGATCAGGAATCAGAAAGTAATCCCTTAGCTGATGATGGAGAAGATAACACAAAACCTGAAAGCATACCAT
Organism: Deltaproteobacteria bacterium; assembly: GCA_019313025.1. The sequence goes on along the minus strand of JAFDCA010000614.1, from coordinate 1,081 downwards.
CAGAACCCAGCGAAGGAGCCCAAAAAGACTTCGAGGACAAATCTCCCGAGAAAAGCTCACAATAAGACCACCCATCCAATTCAAATTACGGGTAGAGAAATAGACGGTATCATTCGGCCTTGATTAACCATGAATTTTTTTCAACAACCAGGCCATATTTTCACCAAGGACCTCCATTGTACGAAGCCCTTCCTCGTCTTTTTCCACATCCCCCTTGTCCAGACCAAATCCCATGTTCCAATATGTAGAGCCGGGCACAATCATCTGACCGATGAAAAAGAAATGGTTTATGGCATTGAATGCATGGATGCTCCCACCCCGACGAACCGCAACAACGGCTGCGCCAACTTTGCGTCTAAACATTCCGCCATTGGCGATGCTCGTCATTCCGGATCTGTCAATTAAAGCCTTTAGTTCGGTCGAAATGTTGGCAAAATATGTGGGAGAAGCCAAGATGACACCATCGGCTTCGACCATTTTTTCAACACATGAATTTAATACATCGTTTGTCACAGAGCATCGCTGATCTTTATTTTCAAAGCATTGATAACATGCGATACACCCGCGGATCTTCTCTCCGGAAAGCTGCACCAGGTCGGTTTCTATCCCTTCTTTTTGAAGTTCTTGGAAAACACGATGAACAAGAATAGCGGTATTACCATTTTTTCTTGCACTTCCATTAAAAGCAACGACTTTCATTTGTCCTACCCTCCTTGATGATGACTGATTTTATTATTAACGACACTAATTTCGCATCCGAATATCACTTAAAAACCTTTAAATTATCAGGCCGAAACAAATTATTCTTTAAAAAATTATGGTTGAACTGCACCCAAGAGAAGAAGCAATTTAAAATGATATGTTCTTTGATGTCAAATCCTAATCCGAACAAACTGTTAATAACCATACAAAATTTTTTATTAATTCCAATATTTCATTTTTCCCTGCACCGATATCAACCGTTTCCTATTATTTTTGTTTGCTTGAAATCAGAACATGGGTGCTTAAATTGTTAACATGAAAAAATCGGAAATAAAACATCAACGGTTGAATGTAATATCATTTATATTTTCAATTATTT
>JAFDCA010000613.1 GCA_019313025.1 Deltaproteobacteria bacterium | reverse complement strand
TGCACCTGAAAGAAAAAAGACATTGCGATTGGATGAAGGACGAACCGGCGCGCCGGTTGATGGCGTTGAACCCGAAAGTCCGTACTACTATTTTACCGAGTCACAATTATATCGGAATAAAGGTGATTCAGACAAAGCCGTTCAGTATCTTAATAAGGCCATTCAACAAGATCCGGCGTCTTCATATTTGCAATTAGAATTGGCAATTCTTTATCTTGAGCAAAAGGATGATACAAAAGCATTAAACATCGTCGATAAAATCATAGAAAAAGATCCCGAGAACATCAAGGCGCTGATCATCTATGGAAAGCTAAAACAGGATGCAAAAGAGTTTGAGGCTGCGGAAGAAACTTATGAAAAAATTATTAACATAGATCCGAAACAAAACAATATATATTTGCTTTTGGGCGGATTGTATATGCAGGAAGGCAAGCTGGATCCAGCCTTAAAGACTTTTCAAAAACTTGTTCATTACTTTCCTGAATCATATGCCGGGCATTTCTTCATTGGAAAGATCTATGTTGCTCAGGACAATTTGACAGGCGCTGAAAGGGAATTCAAAAAAACTTTGGAGTTGAATCCAGATCTTGAAGAGCCACGTTATGAACTTTTGGACCTGTATAGAACTTCAGGAAAAGAAGAAGAAATTGTTCGGCTGTACAATGACCTTTTAGAAAAAGATCCCGAAAACATCAAAGCCGCAATGGAACTGGGATACTTTTATTCTCAAAAGGGAAAGAAAAAAGATGCTGAAAAAATATTCAAGGAGTTGGGTCATCGAAGCACCGTTCAAATAGAAGTTTTGAGAACGGTGGTTCAGCTCTATTTGGATAAAAAGAAATATGATGAAGCCGTCGTTATAGTTCAAGGAATGTTGAAGGGAGCACCAAAAAGCTCGGATCTTAATTACGTTGTCGCCGTTGCTTTTGATGGAAAAGAAGATTGGGAAAAGGCGATGGAGCATTTTAAAAAAGTAACGCCGGATTCCAAATTTTACTCAGAAGCTGTGGTTCATATTGCATTTTTATATCAGAAACATAAAAATGCTCAAAAAGCCATCGATTACTTGAAAAATGTTATCAAGGAAACGCCGGACAATTCAGAGCTTTTGCTCTATCTGGGGTCGCTTTATGAAGAAGAAGAAGAATTTGAAAAGGCTGAAAATGCCCTTAAGCGGGGTCTTTCAATTGAGGCCGATAATCCCAGAATCCATTTTCGTCTGGGTGTCGTCTATGATAAATGGGGCAAGAAAAAGGCTTCCATAGAACAGATGAAAACCGTGATAAGTATTGAACCAAAAAATGCCAATGCATTGAATTATCTTGGTTATACATATGCTGAGATGGGGGAAAATCTGGATGAAGCCGAACGCCTCATCAAGGCGGCGTTAGAGGAAAAACCGGATGACGGTTATATTACCGACAGTCTAGGGTGGGTTTATTATAAAAAAGGACTTTTCAACAAAGCGGTGGAATATCTGGAAAAGGCCGTAAGCCTGGTACCGGACGATCCTATTATTTTAGAACATATGGGTGATGCGTACTTTAAAATAAGCCATAAAGAAAAAGCACTTCAATTCTATAAACGGTCACTGTCGAAAAAAAAGAAAGACAAGGAAAATCTTGAAAAAAAGATCCAGGAACTGACCGGTAAATGAATGGTTCAACTCAAAATGTGCAGATTCCAACGATTCTTTTCATCTGCTTAGTTTTCTTCTCCGCCTGCACCAGCCTTTCCCATAGAATTTCGAAAGAATCGAAAGAAGTTCTTTCACCATCAGAAACCAATGCGATCATTTCGATTCTAAAAAGCCAAAATCAAAACCTCAAAACCATTAAAGGTGTCGGCAGAATAACCTTTTTGGAAAGTGAAGAAAAGGAGATGAGCACTCGAATCGCATGGGTCGCATCCACACCTGATAAGATTCGAATTACGCTCAGCAGTATTTCAGGGCATCCCATGATCAGTGCTGCAAGCGACGGTCAGTGGTTCTATTTTGTTTCCCATGCCAGGGGTGATTATTATAAAAAACGACCTACAAATTTCAACATGAAGCGTTTTTTTTCAATATCTATTAAATCCGAAGACATAGTTGATAGTTTATTCGGACGTATTCCGGTGGTAAAATATGATTCAATAAATTTCGTTGAAGACAGGTCTTTAACGGGTCGATCCGGTAAAGAATTCGAGAATGCCAATGGTTCACTTTTAATTGAGGACATTAATAAAGGAAACAAAAATAGTTGTATTCTCCATTTAAAAGACAGATGGGGGAATGTTCGGGAGAAAATTTATCTTAACGACAGACTCGACGCTCACAAGATCGAAATGTTCGATGTATCCGGCGCCCTGGTGTACCGCTTAGAATTTATTAGAATGCAGGAAGTTAAATCCTATCGAGTGCCACATCGACTCCGAGTTTCAAATGACAAAGGTGAGGGTTTTCAACTCGATCTGGATCGATACTGGACTGATGCTGTAATTTCTCCGTCTGTTTTTACATTGACACCTCCGTCGTAAAGTTGAGTTCAGTAAAAAATAAACTTCGGCATGCTGCCAAAACCGTTAATCGGAAAAGATCCACGTCATATAAAAAAGTTGTTTTTTGGGTAACACTTTGCCCTTTTAACAAGATTACCGTTTCAGGTATGATTAAAAGATCACTTTTTTTGTAATAAAAGCCCACAATTTACAATTCATGGACCGATGAATCGTGTAAATGAGATACGTTTTACTTCGGAGATGACGTTGGGAAAGCTGACGAAATGGCTTCGAATACTTGGATTTGATACCGTTTATGCGGCAAATGTTGCCGGAGAAAAATTGATCGATATTGACAGAGACCGCATCCTGCTAACCCGCACAAAACGAATCCGGAACATGAAAATCGCTAAAAAACGTATCTTTATAACTTCGAACCATCCATTTGAACAGCTTCGGGAAGTCGTTTTGGCGATGGGCATAACAGAGGAGGATATACGGCCTTTTTCAAGATGTATCCGTTGCAACGCATCGATCCGGCTGATTGAAAAAAATGCTGTTCGGGGAAAGGTTCCTGATTATATCTTGGAAACACAAAACACATTTCACACGTGCGGTCATTGCCGAAGAATATACTGGTCCGGAAGCCATATCCAGCGGAGTCGTGATATCATAAATAGATTAGGAATGTTTTAGTTAAAGCAAATCGATTTCATTGGTTTTCGCTTTCAGCTTCGCCCAACGAGAACGGAGCTTCAGCAAACAGTTAAGTGTACCTGAAGCGATAATGTTTTCAAGCACTTGAAATATTACGAAGAATATTCAAATGACATGTAAAACATCTAAAAAAGTCATCGCACTCGAGGCCCGTCTCAAAGACTGTAATAATGTCATTACCCTTGGTGTTCGGCCGAATTTTTGTGATTACAGTCCCAAAGAAGCGGACATGATCCGCCGTGCCCGAAAAATATACTATCCGACGACATTCTATGCCGAACTGTTTGACGCCATGGGAAAAGAAACATTTCCCAGTTACCATACGTACAAATGTGTACAAGACAAGATCAAGCAGACCGCCCTGTTTGATCTTCTTGAAATACCCCATCCCAGAACAAGGGTATTTTACGGGAAACGCCAGCAAAGCAACATTCACAATCATTTTAAATTTCCATTCATCGCCAAAATTCCAAGGGGATCGGCCATGGGCAGAGGCGTATTCTTGATACGCAACTCGGAAGATCTTTTATCATACGGCCGTCTGACCACCGTGGCATATATCCAGGAATATATACCGTCTGACCGCGATATTCGAGTGGTGATTGTCGGAAACCAGATTGTCCATGCCTACTGGCGCATCGCGCCTGCCGATGATTTCAGAAGCAATGTTGCCGTCGGTGCAACCATCAGTCTCGACCCTGTTCCGCAAAACGCCCTTGATCTTGCCCTGGATACCGCACAAAAATGTCAGTGGAATGATGTTGGAATCGACATCGTTCACCATAACGGAGCACTTTATGTTCTTGAGGCCAATATGAAATACGGGAAAGAGGGATTTCGCAAGGCAGGAATGGATTACATCAAACTTATGGAGCGTATGATTGAGAATGGACGCATTTAAAGACCAAAATCTTAACGTCATCAGCCTGGCGCTGAAAAAGCGGGAAACCGAGATCTTGT
>JAFDCA010000612.1 GCA_019313025.1 Deltaproteobacteria bacterium | reverse complement strand
TGGTCCCTATCTTTCGTGGGCGCAGGATATTTGAGGGGATCTGTCCCTAGTACGAGAGGACCGGGATGGACGAACCTCTGGTGTGCAGGTTGTCATGCCAATGGCAATGCCTGGTAGCTATGTTCGGATTGGATAACCGCTGAAAGCATCTAAGCGGGAAGCCAACCTCAAGATAAGATATCCCTTTCCCGTGGAAACACGGGAACTGAAGACCCCTTGTAGACGACAAGGTTGATAGGCCAGGTGTGTAAGTACGGCAACGTATTTAGCTTACTGGTACTAATCGGTCGTGAGGCTTGGCCACAAAACAATTTACACAATCTCTTTGAACATTTTTATGTGCTTATGCTCAAATTGTTATTGTACTGAAAGCCAAACGTTTTTTCGGTGGCGATAGCAAAGAGGAAACACCCGTTCCCATCCCGAACACGGAAGTTAAGCTCTTTTGCGCCGATGGTACTGCTTGGGAGACTGAGTGGGAGAGTAGGACGCTGCCGAAAAATTCTTATATAACCCGGAATCATCATCTGATGGCTCCGGGTTTTTTTATGGGTTGAACTGGATGACTTTGTTTTGCCATCTGAAAATACACAGAGGCCGTTTCAAAATTCCCTGCAAGTAGTTTTTAAGTCCCAGAATAACATTCCGTTTAAGCTGCAGAACAATTCCGTTACCTCCGTCGAGAACTTACAAATAAAGCCGTTATAAAATTTAAGGGTACAAAAATTGAGAAAATGAGTTTTTGCACTAAAAATTTCCCGCCTTTTTGATTATTTTTTTGTTGGATATTTCAGTATTAACAAAATATTGCCGATATTGATTTAATAACAACCCATCATATTATATCTACCTAAACTGAACGTTTTGAATATTGTTCAAATTGGGTTCTATTTAATAAGGTTCATTGTGTATACACGGAGCTTAAAGACGAATATTGCTGTTCAACTGGCGGTGCTTTTCTTGCTGGCAATGATTTTAACCGAATTCGTGATGATTATTCTTATGCAAAAGGCGCTTGTCAGATCAGAAGTTTCAAAGGGATACGCTTTATTGTCAGGAATTAAACTTAAACATACAAATGATTCTACTTCGATAAATGTTATAGCACCTTCTGATTTTCAGGATGATTTTACCAAAATGATCACTGAAACAGGATTTTCTTGTATCCTAATTATGGATGAACATCAAAACCGAGTTTATTCAGGTGGCGAAAGTTGTGGGATACAAGACGAACTCGAAGCCATTACACGGCAGACAATTCGGTCTGGAATTAAAACCACCCAATTTTTTGGTTCAAGTTGGTGGGGCGTATGGAAACAAGGCAAGGATATGATTATATCAGCACCTTTGATTCGAGAAGGAAGGGTTGTAGGAGGGAGCAGCGTTGCGTTATCCCTTACAGGAGTCTATGAAATATTGAGGCGAACGCAATATGTATTATTAATATATATACTTGTAAATACCGTTGTTTTTACTTTTATTGGCTTTTATCGAATGACCAGAGTTGCTGTTAAGCCTTTACAGAGATTGGTCAAAAGAGCTGAAGAATATCAAGATGATAATGAAATGTTTTTTCTGACCGAGAGTGAAGACAACGAGTTCAGCAAGCTTTCCAAAGCATTGAATAGAATGCTCGGACATATCGCTGAGGATAAAGAAAAACTCCAAGCTGCCGTAACATCCCTTGAGAAGGCAAATTTTGATTTGAAACAGGCACAAAAAGATATCATACGGGCGGAAAAATTGGCATCTGTGGGCAGATTGTCTGCAGGAATCGCTCATGAAATCGGAAACCCGATTGGCATTATCAATGGGTATCTTGAACTGCTTAAAGGAAACGACAGTTCAAACACTGACAGAGAAGAATTTCTTCAACGGACTGAAGCCGAGTTAAAACGAATCGATACGATTATCCGTCAACTTCTTGATTTCTCCAGACCCTCTATCGAGGATGTAAAAGTTGTTTTTGTTCATGAAATCATTGAAGATACCATTGGTGCATCTCGGTTTCATCCCTTGATGTCCGAGATAGAGCTGGACTTAAGTTTATTGGCTAAAAATGATGCGGTTATGGCGGATCCGAATCAATTAAGGCAGGTTTTTTTGAATCTGATGATCAATGCCGCAGATGCGATTTTATCGTCAAAGAATCCTTCAAAGGGAAAGATATCGATTACCAGCGATGTCCAAAAAAGCATCCGGAATGATCCAACTGAAAACATGGATGTTTTGAGAATAGACTATATTGATAATGGCATTGGTATCCCAGAAACAGATCTTGGGAATATTTTTGATCCTTTCTTTACCACCAAAGCATACGGAAAAGGCAACGGTCTTGGACTTTCAGTTTGCTTTATGATTGTTGAGGGAATGGGAGGTAAGATCGTAGCAGCCAGCCAAGAAAGTCAAGGCACAACCATAACCGTATATCTGCCGCTTCATTTTGGTGAGGATATAGACAATGGATAAAAAAATATCTAAAAATAACGTATTGCCACAAAAACGTTTACTCATTATAGATGATGAAGAGAATATGCGCCATATGTTGTCTTCACTGCTTAAGAAATCCGGCTATCGTGTCTATACGGCATCTAATGGCTCAGAGGCTTTGGATATGGTTGATCAGACTTTATACGATTTCATTCTTTGTGATCTTAAAATGCCAGATATGAGTGGAATGGAGTTTTTTGAGGCCGCACGGGATAAGCTATGGGCCAGCACGGTCATTATGATGTCAGCATATGGCAGTATCGATATAGCCGTTGAAGCTATGAAGAAAGGTGCATATGATTTCATATCCAAACCCTTTAAGTTAGATGAGGTTCTTCTTACCCTCAAAAAAGCAGAAGAGCGCGAGAGTCTGAAAAGAGAGAATCGTTGGTTAAAAGAACGCATTCGAAAGATTCAAGATGATTATCGTTTTGGGAATATGGTTGCCAAAAGTAAGGATATGGAGGCGGTGTTCAAGACTGCAGAAAAAGTCGCTCAGTACGATACCACGGTATTGATCTGTGGTGCAAGCGGAACCGGCAAGGAATTGATTGCACAGGGTATCCATTTTGCAGGAAAAAGGGCGAAAAATCAGTTGGTTCCTGTGAACTGTGGCGGTATCCCTGAAAATTTGCTGGAAAGTGAGCTTTTTGGATATAAAAGGGGCGCCTTTACAGGTGCGGACAGTGATAGAAAAGGACTTTTTGAAGAAGCCGACCGAGGAACAATTTTCTTGGATGAGATCGGGGAGTTACCGTTATCTTTGCAGGTGAAACTCCTACGGGTATTGCAAGAAAATGAAATCAGACCCGTAGGTGATTCAAAGACAAAAAAAATAGATGTTCGAGTCATTGCTGCGACGTCTAAAGATCTTGAAGATGAAGTAAAAAATGGCGCATTTCGGGAAGATCTTTTTTTCCGGTTGAATGTAATGCCGATTCAGTTGCCTTTGCTTAAGGATCGGCCTGAAGATATACCCATTTTAAGTCAGCACTTTATAAACCGATTCAATATCAGCCTCGAAAAGAACATAAAAGGGATAACACCCGCAGCCATGTCTATTCTGCTCAAATACCACTGGCCAGGAAACGTCAGGGAGTTAGAAAATGTTATTGAAAGGGCTGTGGTGCTTGCCGAAGAAACAATTCTTGTACCGGAAAACTTTCCTCTTGATTTAAATGGGAGTTCAGAAAGAGAAAAAGTGGAAGATATTTTTGATGGTCACTCTCTCAAGATGGCCCAGAAAATACTGGAAAAAAAACTCATTACTAAGGCGCTAGAGGCAACAAACGGTAACCGAACGCAAGCTGCCAGGATTCTTGAAATCAGCCATCCTTCGCTATTAAGTAAAATTAAGGCGTATGACATTAACCTTTAGTAGTTTCCATCCATAAATGGTCTTTTTGTTCAATATCGGCGTTATGCTCAAAAAATAATCCTCGGAATATTAACAATATGCCTGTGGTTATTTTTTTCGCATGCCTTGATCTTCAACAAAAATCCTCATTTATGGATGGAAACTATTTAATTTCTTCAACGGAATTTTAATTTGAACCCAATAAAGATTAATGGAAAGAAATTTTCAATAAGCCCTCAAAGAGATTTTTATTTGAGCAGAAGCCTGCTAATATTTAACCAAATAATTGAACCATCAGGGAGTTCTTCTTTCTAATGCTCAGGTATTCGGGGAATGGATGATTTTTTTTAAATCGGATGCTGTCTGAGTGGCTTAGGGATCGTTTGAAAAAACAGGCGAATACCGCATCGTATTTTTAAAAATTTAAAATAATGCAGAGAAGGTATTAATATACCAAAGATAGTTTCCTGTTCTTTCTTTACGACCCCTTGCCGCGAGTTCATGCGGTTTAAAAAAAGATTATCCATGTAGCGGCAGTTTTGAAAAACTCGACCCCTCAGTTAAAAGTATTGTACTTGAATATAGCCAAAAAACCTATTAATAAATTTTAACTAAAAAAATTTTCCGTCCTGCCGCACTTTTGGGTATTAATGAAAATTTAGAGTGCTAAACTTGTATTATAATCTATCTTTTACAAAGTCAGGAGATTAAAGTTGAAAGACCTTGATCCGATTCAACACATCCTCCATGACATTTACGGGACAAAGGCCGGAAGTCTGGCTTTCGAGAAGATTGCCGACTTAATCGAAAGATTTCCGGTTAAAAGAGTGCCGGTCAAAGACTATTTTTCCGAGGAAGATGTGTTTTTAATCACCTATGGCGACACCTTAAACAAGAAGGGAGAGCCCCCCTTAAAAACCCTATATGAATTTTCTGTTAGTCATCTTAAAAATGTGTTTTCAACAATCCATATTTTACCGTTTTTTCCATTCTCTTCAGATGACGGATTTTCGGTGATCGATTTTTTTGCGGTAAATCCCGAACTTGGTGATTGGAAGGATATTCGTCGATTAGGCAGTGAGTTTCATTTGATGTTTGATCTCGTGCTCAATCACGTTTCAGCAAAGAGCATGTGGTTTCAAAACTTTTTAGAAGATAAGACATATTATAAGGAGTTCGCTATTGAGGTCGATCCTTCAATCGATCTGTCTGTGGTGACAAGACCTCGATCCTTACCACTGTTGACCCGATTCAAAAAAATGTCCGATGAGGTCGTGCACGTTTGGACGACGTTCAGTTCCGATCAGATCGATCTGAATTACAAGAGTGTGCATGTTCTTGAAAAGATGATAGAGGCGCTTCTTTTTTATGTAGAACAAGGGGCAACCTCCATACGTCTTGATGCCATTGCGTATCTGTGGAAGGAAATTGGAACAACATGTATTCACCTGAGACAGACACATCAGTTGGTTCAACTTTTTCGCAAAATATTGGACATAGTCGCGCCAAACGTCCTGCTGATTACCGAGACCAATGTTCCTCATGGTGAAAATATTAGTTATTTTGGCGATGGACAAAATGAAGCACAAATGATTTATAATTTCACGTTGCCACCGTTGCTTTTTTATTCTTTTGTTCGGGAGGATTCGACGGTGTTGTCCCAATGGGCAAAGGGTTTACGGGTAAACTCCTCCCATAATACCTTTTTCAACTTTACAGCTTCCCATGATGGAATCGGCGTGCGTCCACTGGAGGGGATTTTAGATCGATCCGAAATTGACAGGCTCATTGATATTGTGAAACAGAACGGTGGGCGCGTTTCTTATAAAAAAAACACGGATGGTTCCCAAAGTCCGTATGAGTTGAACATAACATATGTAGATGCCCTGCTAAATCCCGAGAGCAAAACAGATTTCTGGCATATACCAAAATTTCTGGCTTCCCAGGCTATCCAATACGCTTTACCGGGGGTTCCTGCTTCATACATCCACAGTGTCCTCGGGTCACGAAACTGGAATATGGGGTTACGTCAGACCCAAAGAGCAAGAACCATCAATCGGGAAAAACTGCAGGTTAATGAAGTGTTATCACAACTAAAAGATCCTGGAACATTTCGTTCCAGGATCTTTTATAATTATATTAAGATGATCAAAATCAGAAAGAGGCAATCTGCTTTTCATCCAAATGCGGATTTTGAAATACTGGAAATCGATCCAAAAACGTTTGTTATCTCAAGGCATGCTCAGGATCAAACCATATATGCTGTTACCAATATTTCATCTAAACGGATTGTGATTTCATTATCGGATAAAGGGGCTCCTCTTTGGATGAAAGACCTGATTACCGGCGTGAATTTCCGTACAGATGCAATGGAATTGAATCCCTACCAATTTTTATGGCTTAGCACAATGGAATAGGAGGCTTATTGACCGTTAATCTTGTCCCTTAATTTCCCTGAACACTTGAATGTGACAACTTTGCGTTCTTTCAGTATCAAATCGTCCCCTGTCGCCGGGTTTCGACCTCTACGCTGTTGTTTTTGCTTCACGCAAAATTTTCCAAATCCAGAAATCAGTACATCTTCACCTTTTTCCAGTGTACTTTTCATGATTTCCAACAAAGTTTCAATAATTTCCACAGATTTTTTTTTGGTAAAACCCAATTCGTGTACACTTGCGACAATATCATTTTTTGTTAATGCCATGGCACCTCCTTAGCGACTGATTCCTTTTTAAATCTTTAATAACGTTAATCCTTATTTTGTTTCGCTTTATCGCCGGTGATCAGGTTAAGGTTTTCGATTCTTTTCATTGTTTCTGCGATATTCGACATAATTTTATCTATTTCGGCTTTCAGCTTCTCGTCATCTGGATCATCCATTCAATTTCCTCCTCATGTTTTGGTCTATTATATCGGTATGATAAAACAGTTCTATTTGTCAAGATGGTTAAGCTAAAAACTTTATGTTATTATAAATTTTTATTGATGGTGGATAGAACATCCTTATCTTACAAGACTATTTTGGTTGGAGCAGTTCTTCGGCGATATCGAAATGGTTCCCGATATCATTTCGCAAATCTAACCGATTTCCTTCAGGATTTTCACGGGGTATAACCCTTATTTTACCATTTTCAAAAGCTGTCAATACTTTTTTGCGCAGCTGTTCAGCCATTCGTGCCTTACTTTCTCCGGTTTTAACAGTCGCATTAACATTGCAATATACAACCCTGCTGCCATCTGATTTAAAAAGCTTATCTTCTTCTGAATAAGTCATGGCAGAGGGAATCACCTGGATCTTTTTTTTCTTCAGATAGTCAAAATCAATATAGACGGGTTCTCCCTTCGTACAAGAGCCTGGATATCCTTTTTGGCTTTGGGGGCCGCCAGGCCCGGTAACCAAAGCCGTACAGATAGATATTTGTTCTGATCGAACTTCCGGTGCCACTTTGTTTAAATTGCCTTCAAGAGTGGCTTTAATCAGCGCTCCCAGGTTTCTTATTCTGCGAACAATCGGTTGCCATTCGGGTTCCGGAGGTCGAATGTTTATTTCACAAACTCGAATTCTGGTTGGCACCATATTTTCGTCAAAAGTCAAAAAGCAGCCGGGGTACACCAGGCATGGGCGTAAGAAATTTTTTTCTTTCAAGGCTTTTATCAGGGGTTTTACGATATTTTCGGCTGCCATTTCGAAAAGATCGGGTGTTTCCATGGGATGGGGCGATATACTGCCCATTCCACCGGTAATTGGATTGTCTTTACTGGCAGGTCCTGGAAAACGCTCCGGATAATCCATGGATGTGGGAAGAATTTGGAAATGTCCGTTTTTGTCAATCAAAATGTTAAACGATATTTCCACCCCTGACATTCTTGATTCGATAAGGAGCGGCCATTTTGATTTTTTTCCGAAAAGCCGTTTATAATTCTTCTTATAATCTTTGATGAGTGTGTCATATACTTCTTTGATTTCCCAAGCGTTTAAAATAATACGGGAACCTTTGCCGCCGGCGCTATAAGGATATTTTAGAACTGCGCCTCCGAATTCGTCGATGAGGTTGAGGCAGATTTTTAATACTTTTTCGTAATTTCGGGCGTCAACTTCATACCATTGGTCTGCAACTGGAATGCCATATTGACGACATAGATATTTACAGGCGATCTTGTCACCTTCAATGAATGCACTTTCTTGGCTAAATCCGATGATTCGATCGAGAAAACCGGCACTTTCAAGTTCATCCACCAAACCACCGAGCAGCAAATCTTCAGGCATCGGCATTACGCAGTCGATGGATCCATTTTCTAAAGCTTCGATAATCGAGGCGGCATAGCTTTCTTTGGAGTTATCCGTCGTTGGAATGAAATTCACCGGCCATTTCATGGTCATTGAAAATGGAGGCATGGCCGGCATCCCTCGGATAACCACTCCCTGAAAATCATCCTCATAATGTTCACTTGTAGCTGTGGAGACAACCAAAGCGCTGAGAAGAGTTCTTCCGTCGGTTCCTGCAAATCCAATTTTATAACTCACAATATCTCCTTTTATTTTTGGCAAAAAGTCTTTTACCGGATCATAAACGCCGGTTGCACAATAATACGAATTGGGTTATAGCGATTTGAAGAAATACCTAATTGTAAAGGCAAGAAATAAAAAGGATTTCCAAAATAGATGATGAAAACCCCTCAAAGGTGGAGCCGACGGGCGGATTCGAACCGCCTACCTGCTGATTACGAATCAGCTGCTCTACCGAGTGAGCTACGCCGGCATGATTAAACGTCTCGGAATTTCTACAACCTAATTAAAATATGGAACATTTTTTTGAGGCTTAAACACTTGCCTCGAGTATGGAATAATGGAATATTGGATGGTTGGAAGGTTGGTTTCCAAAAGGATGTGATCCATTTTTTATTTTGTCGTCAACAAAAATTGTACAATCAGCCCAAAACTCCATTATTTCATCATTCCATTGGTTCAATGAGGGCGAAGCCCTGACTTTGAAATTAACTACTTTGTTTATGAATCAAAATCAAGAAAAAATATCACTAAAATATCTTTTTGATACGAGTCCTTACAGCGACACCGGTATTAATTTCACAGGACTCTCCGGTTCAGAAAAAGCATATTTTACGAACCGTCTGCATATGAAACACAGGGTGCCCGTTGTTGTCATCACCCCTTCAATCAAAGAAGCGGAAACATATTTAGAAGATCTAGATTTTTTTACACAAAGGCCCTGTCCTCCTCTGATTTATTTTCCGCCATACAATATCACACCTTTTAAATATCTCTCGTATCACAGCGAAACAGCAGCCAAACGGATAAGGTCGCTCTATCAACTCATTGTTGGTGATGTACCGTCCATGGTCGTGACGACCATATCGGCGTTGATTCAAAGAATTTTGCCCAAAAAGGAACTCTGTGACTATGCAGAACTTGTCATGGTGGAGGAAGGTCTCGATCGGGATCGATTGGTGAGCAAGCTTATATCCAGTGGTTATGAACGATCATCGATGGTTGAAGAGCCTGGAGATTTCAGCATAAGGGGAGGAATCCTTGACATTTTTTCTCCACTTTATAAAGAACCGATACGAATTGAACTTTTTGGTGATACGGTAGAGTCCATTCGATTTTTTTCAGCAGTCACCCAACGAACCATCAAAAACATTCGGGAAGCCGTCATACTGCCGGCTAGAGAAACAATTCTCAAATCAACCCACCTCACTCAGGTCATCAATCGAATTAGAAACCAATCATCCAAACTAAATATTCCCGTAACCAGGGCAAGAGAATTGATCCGTCGAATCAGAAAAGAGGGTGTTTTCCCTGGAATTGAGAGTCTGATTCCTCTGATTTATCCTGATCTGGATTCTTTTTTCGACTATGTTCCGAAAAATACAATTTTTATTTTGGTTGAACCTGCTGAACTGGAAAATATTGCAGATCAAACGCTGCTGCAGGCATCAAAAAGTTTTGACGCTGCACAAAAAGAATCACGGCTTTGTATTGAACCCGAGCGTCTTTATTTAAGCTGGAAGGAGACCAAAGCGATATTTGATCAGAAAAAGACGCTTTTCGTTAAAAAGCTCCATGTATCAAAAACCCTCATGTCTGATGAACGTCCTTTCAAGCAATTTCATCATTCAGTGAAAGATAATATGGATGTCAGCTTGGAGCTTGGACGTCGCCGGGAAAAAGACTTTTTTTCTCCACTGGTCAACTGGATCAATGATCAAAAACTGTCCGGTATTAATACACTCATAGTCTGCCGTTCTCGGACACAGGCCGAGAGACTGGTGTCACTGTTAGTCCCATATGGTATTCATCTCAAGCGTATTGATAGATTCGATGATATAAAACAAAACAAAGGGGAGTCATTCGTCTGCTTGGGTCGGATTTCCTCGGGATTTGTATGGCCGGCTGAATCTTTGGCGATTATCACAGAGGATGAGATATTTGGATTAAAGCGCCGGCAAAAAATAAAACCAGAGCAGCAAATTCGGACCCAACTTTTTGCATTTGAAAATTTGAGAAAAGGAGACCTCGTTGTCCATGTCGATCACGGGATAGGACGTTATGAAGGGCTGGTTGAATTAACATTAAATGGATCGAAAAATGATTTCCTCCTGATTGTTTATAAAGATGACGATAAACTATATTTGCCTGTGGATCGTATGGGTATGATCCAAAAATATATGGGCATGGACGGCGTCGAACCGGTTCTCGACAAGATGGGCGGTAAATCATGGGAACGGGTTAAAGAAAGAGTAAAAAGATCAACAGAAAAAATAGCCGGAGAACTTTTAAAACTCTATGCTGAACGTAAAGTCAGCCGAGGGCATGCTTTCAGGGAACTGGATGTTGACTTTAAGAACTTTGAAATGGGTTTCCCTTATGAAGAGACAGCAGACCAACTTGGCGCCATCGAAGATGTATTCAATGATATGAAAACGCTAATTCCAATGGACCGATTGGTATGTGGTGATGTCGGATACGGAAAAACAGAAGTTGCCCTTCGCGCCTCTTTGATGGCTGTTAACGATGGTAAACAGGTCGCCGTACTTGTACCAACGACCGTACTTGCAGAACAGCATTTTATGACGTTTTCAGAACGGTTCCAAAGATATCCGGTTAACATTGCATGTTTGAGAAGGTTTCGTTATTTAAGGGTTCTGTGAAACATTATCATTGATCTTAAAGCCGGAAAGATAGATATTGTCATTGGTACACATCGGTTGATTCAGAAAGATGTGATGTTTAAAGATCTGGGACTTTTAATCCTCGATGAAGAACAACGCTTTGGGGTTAAACATAAAGAAAAGTTGAAAAAGATAAGGCGTTCGGTGGATGTTTTGACTTTAACCGCCACACCAATACCCAGAACACTTCACATGTCGCTGATGGGGGTTCGGGATATCAGCATCATTTCAACACCCCCTGAGCATCGCAAATCGATTATCACCTATATTTCTGAATTTAATGACGCCGTCATTTCCGATGCCATACAAAAGGAACTTGACAGAAAGGGACAGATTTTTTTTGTTCATAATAATATTAACACCATAGGAGCAATGGCAAAGCATCTGAAGGAACTGGCACCCAATGTCAGACTCGATGTGGCTCACGGCCGAATGGATGAGAATGAATTAGAGGATGTAATGATGCGTTTTATGAATAAAGAGATAGACTTGCTGCTGTGCACCACCATAATAGAGTCAGGACTTGATATTCCTTCAGCCAATACCATTCTGATCAATCGAGCAGACAGATTCGGGCTTGCTCAGATTTATCAATTACGCGGTCGTGTCGGACGTCTGGATGAACAGGCTTATGCCTATCTTTTCATACCCAAGGAAAGTACGTTGGGAAAAGATGCTCAAAAACGTTTGAAGGTTCTGATGGAACACAGTGATCTCGGCTCGGGCTTTCAAATTGCCATGAGCGATTTAAAAATCAGAGGCGGTGGAACAATTTTGGGTGCTTCTCAATCCGGCCATATTGCTGCGGTGGGTTATGATATGTTTCTCAAGCTGATGGAAAACTCCATGGCAGAATTGAAAGGGGAAAAAGTTCAGGAAAGTCTTGAACCGGAGATCAACATTAATATGCCTGCTTCGATTCCCGAATTCTATATTGCCGATATCGACCAGCGTCTTTGGGCGTATCGTCGACTTGCTAAAATGACAGAGTTGAATGAGATTGCCGATTTTAAGGTGGAATTAATGGATAGATTTGGTGGTTTGAACTCTGAAACGGAAAATCTTCTTTTAAAAATTATGCTCAGGGTGTTGGCCATAAAGGCTGGCGTCAGCCGGGTCGATCTTAAAGGAAGGCAGCTTTTACTCTCTTTTTCGCAAGCTCACCAGAAAAATCCTTCCGGAATTATAGATATGATTCTTTCAGAACGAGATCGGTTTGAAATTACACCGGATCATATTTTGAAGGTGAAACTGAAAAAGGGGAATACATCCTTTCTTATATCTCAGACTAAAAACATCTTGAAAGATATGATGCAACGTGTTAATAGCTAAAAATTTAAGAGATTTAGGAGATAGTTTGTATTTGCAGACGAAATATTATGATTTCTGATGACAAGGTATTCTATTAAATTTATTTTTATAATTTGTTTTTTGTGGAGTGGGCATGTTTTTACCGGGTGCTCTGATCTGGGGTACAAACAAAAGGATGAATATTTTATCAAAGTCGGGGACAGGACAATAACTGTGGCTGATTTCAACAAGGCTTTTGAAATCGCCAAAAATGCATATCCGCACAATATTTTACAGCAACCTAATGTAACCCGGGAAGCTCGACTTCGGCTTATTCAACAGATAACCGAGGAGATGATTCTTCTTGAAAGGGCTGAAGAACTCGACATTACGATATCAGATTCTCAGGTCGAAAAGGCCTTGAGAGATATAAAAATGGATTATCCCGATAATGTATTCCATGAAATAATGCTTGAGTATGCGATTCCTTACAAATCTTGGAAAGACGGATTAAAGATTCGTTTGCTAATGGAGAAAGTGATTACACAAGAGCTGGGGGATAAGATCGAAATCGCACATGATGACATATCCAAATATTATGAGGAACACTTCAAAGACGACAACACCTCACCTGATGTGCCAGCGTTGTCGAAAGATATGAACAACAACATCATAAAAATATTGCGCAAAGAGAAGATGGAAAAAGCGTATGCATCGTGGATAAAAACACTTAAAAACAAATACGATGTTGAAATAAACAAAAAAGAGCTGGAAAAAATGAATGGTTTGTAAAACAATTCATGGTTCGTTGGAATGAATAATAGGTCCTTTAAAAAAATTTATATAAAATCAATTTACTGTTTAATATATACGTTAATTTTTTGTCTGTTTGGTTTTCCGTTAATTATCAATTCCAAGTGTGCAGAAATTGTTGATCGTATTGTTGCCATCGTCAATGATGAGGTTATCACACTTATCGAGCTCAATAGTATGCTTAAACCTTACACGGAAAAAATCCGGTCACTTGGATATCCGCCCGAGAAAGAGCAAACACTGCTTTATAATGTCAGAAAGGATATGCTTGACCGCCTTATCAATCAGAAAATTGAAGATCAGGAGATAAAGCGTTCAAATGTCAACATCGGCGAAGAGCAGATCGATCAAACCATTGAACGGATTAAAGAGACAAATTATCTCACAGACGAACAGTTTAGGGCAGCATTGGCCAAAGACGGGATCACCATGGAAGAGTATCGCAAAAGCATCAAAGACCAGATACTCAGAACGAAGCTCGTTAATCTCAAAGTTAAATCGAAGATCGTAATTACCAAAGAAGACATCAAAGCCTATTATGAAAAACATATCGAAGAGTATAGAGGAAAACAAAAATATCATCTTCGCAATATTATTATGAGAGTTCCACTGTTTTCGGGGACAAAAGAGAAACTTGAGATTAAAGCAAGAATGATTGAGATCCTGGAAAAGTTAAAAGCAGGAGAATCTTTTGAAGTCCTGGCGGCAAAGCATTCAGAATCACCGGCGGCTTCTGATGGCGGAAATTTGGGTGAGTTCGAATTCGATTCCTTATCACCTCAACTTCAAGAGGCAATAGAAAAAATAAAGCCTGGTGAGTTTACTTCCGTACTCGATACAGATCAAGGATATCAGATTTTTTTTATAGAAAAGATATCAAGTGCTCAAGGAAAGACGCTTGAGGAGGTTTCACCGGAAATTGAACGTAAACTTTTTAATGAAAGCATTGATAAAAGATATCAGACATGGATTGAAGATTTGCGGAAACAATCCGTTATCAAAATCATCCAGTAGAGTTCTTCGGCTCTGACTGAAGAATCGCTGCAAGAGTTTGAAGTGAACTAATCCGCCACAGTGCATCAGCGGACAAGAGTTTAAAGTGAGCTAAAGTTATGGCGTCGCATTGCTCCGGTAATTTTATATAATTGACAGAATACCTTCACTTCCCCG
>JAFDCA010000611.1 GCA_019313025.1 Deltaproteobacteria bacterium | reverse complement strand
TCATTCACACCCATTACCGGTGCCCCGCAGCATTCCAGCCTACCGGTGTAATCGATACTGTCGGCGCCCGTCACCTTGACCAGTTTGTCAAACAGAGACGGCGCAATCGGATCATCAAACTGGGTCACCTTGCTCGGCCGCAATGCATGGCATCCATAATGGGTTGCGATCTTGAGACCATTATAGAATTGGGAGATATGGCTTTTTATCTCATCAAGCCCGACATCGTGATACAGTACGGAAAGAAAATGTTTGACCTCAAATTTACCTTCATACTTCAGGCCTTTTTGCGCAAGGGCTTGTTTGATCTCTTCCTGAAAATCCCCTTCTTCCTTCAAGAAATGCTCGGTTTCCTTGAGGCTGCCGAAACAACACTTGCACAGGGACACGATGTTTAAGCCCAACTTTTCAGAGGTTGCCAGATTTTCCGACGCACTGAGAAGAAATGCCTTCCGGTCCAGATTGCGTACCGGATAACCGCAGCATTTAAAATCACGGCTGTCCACAAGCTGAATACCCAGCTTTCGCATCACCGCCCTTGCGGCGGTTTCATACTGAACCACTCTGGCAGGTATGTTACATCCTAAAAATAATGCGTATTTCATAATGATATCCTTTTCATTATGTCATCTTGGATTCTTCAAATTCTTCTGAAGCTGCCACATCTTCTTCTAAAGAGATGGATGCTGATTCTGATACTTCAGACGCTTCTTTCGACGGCATGCATGCATTTTTAATGGAAAGATTTTTTAAGTCATAGAGGACATCCGTCACCTTCACATTCTGCGGGCAGTGCTCCTGGCATTGATAACAGGTCAAACAATCCCAGAGCATTTGCGGACCCGTCGCCATTTCCGTCAGACCCAATCCGAGACAGTTCATGATTTGATGGGGCAGCAATCCCACAACCTCCTGTGGATTTTCATAGTTCATCACCACCGGGCACACGGTGGTACAAGTCTGGCATCCAAAACAATGGGTAAATGTATCGGCACCCGGCAATTGACTCGAAACATCTCTTTCTGTATCCGACAGCGAAATCGGCGTGGTTTTATCCATCAGCTGTTCAAAATTGCAGGCAACCGATCGACTCGCTGCTTCAATGGGCTGGTAATAATCATCAACCGCAATGTTGTTTCGATTCAATCCGCGATAAAATGAAAACGGAGACAGTGTTAACATTTCCGGCCGTCCTCTTTGCAATAAATCCTCTCTGACGTTGAACCAGAGTTCCTTAAGGTTGATGCCGGAGGGACAGACCACCGTGCACCGATCACAGTTCGTGCAGAGATATACACCTTCCTGAATGGCATCCAGTTGATCATCGGAGAGATCTTTTCCTTTGGCCAGGGTCTTTAGAAACGTCATTTTTTCGGCAGGTAGAATATATTCATTGCCGAGCACATCAAAGGATGTGGACGCAGAGCACCTCAAGCTGCAGGTGCCGCAGTGGGTGCAGGCATCGAGTTCCATGGCTTGTCGGGTGACGATATTCGCAGGGTCCGCTGTTTCTTTTTCCATAACCGCATTGGCAAGCAGGCTAACCGGTGTGGAGATGATGTGAAACATTTTGGAAAAGGGAAGATAGGCCAAACCGATAAAACATGCCAAAAAATGAATATACCACAGGATGTTCGCCGTATCCACATTATCCAGTGTCAAAGCAAACGGCTTTATTGTTTTGGCAACCGCATAGCCCGTAAACGCCCATCCCGGACGAGAATGACATTCGGCACAATTGGCTTCGTGGCTTTCCAATCCCGCCTCCAGGATATCCTCGTCAAAGGGAGCTTGCACATTGGGAGAAACAACGTCAAATTTCTCGACCCAATAGCTTTCAAGGGCTTCGATTTCTTCTGCATCATCCTCTTCATCAAGGCCGGCGTAATCCTCCACCATGGCCTGAAATTCGGAATGAGACGTAATCTTAACGCCTTCCAAAAGAATACCCGAAAAGATAATCACCACCACAATGAAGATCGCATAGACATCCATACCGCTAGTTTTTAGCCGCGGTACTTTCATAACAAATCGTCTAAATATGGCGATACCGATACCGATCACCACCATGAACCCGAAGAGATCTCTTAAAAACATAAATGGATTGACGGTTGAATAGTAATCGGAAAAAAGCTTGGCAGAGATAAAGTTTTCCAAGGCATGCATCAAAAGAAGGAGCATAAATCCGCCGTACAGGAGCATGTGCATCATCCAGCGCAGAAAATCTTCTTTCAAAATCTTTTTTTGCAGTACAACATCGAGAATAAAGGCTTTGATAAGACGCAAAATTTTTGAACTGAAGATAACACCGACCGTTCCTTTGACGGCTGCCGAGAATCTCTGAGAGGGGGTGTAATCTTGGGCTGAAATGCCTATTTTTAGTGAAAACCAGGCATAAACCTTATAGATCAGCCCCAGGATAAAAATACCGAGAGAAATATAAAGAAGCACATTAAAAACCATTTAACAGACCTCCAAAATTTAGCTTAAAGAATGAGACCCTTGATGATTGAATTATGGATTCCAGAAGATTTTCTAATATAAAGTACCAGAAATTTTGTCAAATGATAAATATGGATTTTTTAAAATAATGTCCAGGTTTTGAGCAGGTGCACATAACATGTTAACGGGTTAAAGGACTCTTGAGGTGGTCAGACGGGCGTCATGTTTAAATGGGCCATATCATAAAACCGCCCCAATCTCTTCGGCGATTCTACGGGCGGCCTCTTTGGGATTTTTTGCATCTCTGATGGGACGACCGATCACAAGGTAATCCGATCCGTTTTTAACCGCATCAGCCGGTGTAACAACGCGCTTTTGGTCATGTTTTGCCATTTTATCCCACATGGGACGTATCCCCGGTGTCACCGCTATAAAATCTTGCCCCATCATCTTTTTAATCATCTTTACTTCGCTTCCGGAGCAGACGATACCGACACAACCTGCAGATTTGGCCATATCCGCTCTCTCGATGACAAGCCGTGTCAGATCCTCATAAAAAGGTTTTCTAAAACCGGCGGCTTTTATGTCTTTGGCGGATATGCTGGTTAAAACCGTAACACCGAGAACACCCACCCGCCCCTTAGCACCGCTAACCGCCGCTTCAAGCATCCTGGGTGTCTCTCCACAATGAACCGTCGCAAATTTAACGCCCAAATCTGCGATACGTTCCATGGCACTTAAAACAGTCGCGGGAATATCATGAAGCTTTAGATCCAAAAACACATCCGCACTTCCCGATGCTTTAATGAAATCGATCATTTTAGGACCGGATTGGATAAACAATTCCAGTCCCACCTTGAACATGCCCACGGATCCTGAAAGGCGTTCGACATACGCTTTAGCCGCTTTTTCTGTGGGAACATCCAGCGGAAAAATAATATAATCTTTGGCTTGCTTCATTTTTTAACCATTCGCCTTTAAGTTGGATTTGGTTAAATAGTTAAATCGTTAATTGGTTTTGACGATTTGACCCATCAACCATTCGACGATTTGACCCATATTCATGTTCTTTTACTCGCTTTAATGGGTTAACCGTTCATCTTAAATATGAGTCATTTAGAAATAATATTCAGAGCATCCGGCACAATTTTGACCCCCACCGGTAGCATGCCTGGTTGCTCTCCATCCACCTCAAGAAGCACCCGGTCGTCCGAAATCGCCGCCACCTTTTTGCACGTCTTGGCAATGACGTTGTCAATATCGTAAATCCGGCCGTTATAAAGCTTCGGCAAGTTTATCAACACTTCGGGAATTGTCAAATCTCCAATGATTGTAACATGTAACAGACCGTCACAAACCGATGCGTCCGGAGCGACGCACATACCGCCGCCATGATACCGACCATTGGCGACAACCACGTTCCAGACAGAAACTTCTTTTTCAAAATTGCCGTCAATAAGAATCCGAATGCTTCTGGTACCGTATAAGCAAACCGAGATGAGTGTTGCCCACATAAATGAAACAAACGGTCCCAGCGCCTTGGTCGTTCGATTGACCCGTTGGGCAACGTCACCTCCCAGTCCAAAACTGGCGATATTATGAAAAAATCGACAACGATCAAGGCCTTGATGGTCTTGAAAAACAAGTACCCCCAAATCAATGTTACGAACCGAACCGGAAACAATGAGATCAACAGCCTGTTCAATATCTTGTGGTATTGGGACGGTTCTGACAAAATCGCATCCGGTGCCATTTGGAATAAAACCGAGTGTCACATTCGACCGAATCGATTTTTCATGCATCATGATACCGTTTACAACCTCGTTCAATGTTCCGTCTCCCCCCACACAGACGAGAAGTTCTGCCTTTTCAGCAGCGGCATTTTGGGCGAATATTGCGGCATCTCCAGGTCCTTTTGTCATATAAGATTCAAAAGGACCCAGTCGGTCTTTGGCAAGGGCTTCTATGATCGGCCAGATGGATCCTGTTGCGCCGTTTCCGGCATAAGGGTTGACGATAAAAACAATTTTTGACAAAGCGATCCCAGCCTCCATGGTGTTTAGGGGATACCCCGTTTTCAAATTTTACATAACTTATAATTTGATATCTATAAAGAGAATTTTACATCTCGTATTTCACATTCGTAATAAATCTGTTGAAATAACAGATGTTAAAATGCTATGAAGTCAGATCTGAAAGAACGTTCTTAAAATTTGATACAACTTTTGGGGAAAAAATGAACATCACCGAAACCCAACAGTCACTTTTGCGAATGATTCCAGGAGTGGATTCTATTCTTGAGGCTGCAAAAACAGATACTTTCTTTGACAATGTACCCAAACCTGTACTGGTCCGTTCGATCCGTTCTGTGGTTGAACAACTCCGAACGGCAATTTTGGATGATCAACAGGATATCAAGGAAGCAGAACTCTCCAATTCCTCAGTGATCAATAAAATAAAAAAAATCGTCCATAAAATGATGACGCCGAACCTCATCCGCATTATCAATGCCACCGGCATCGTTGTCCATACCAATCTTGGCCGCTCATTGCTTGCCGATGATGCCATTAAAAATCTATTAACCGTCGCAGGAAGATATTCCAATTTGGAGTTTGATCTATCAAAAGGCACCCGGGGATCCAGATACAGCATTGTTGAAAACATCCTATGTGAACTCAGCGGCGCTGAGTCCGCCATGGTGGTCAACAATAATGCCGGCGCCGTCTTTCTTTCTCTGGAAACCATCGCTAAAGGTAAAAAAGTGATTGTTTCGAGGGGAGAACTTGTGGAAATTGGCGGATCCTTCAGAATCCCTGACGTAATGGCTAAAAGCGGGGGAATCTTAAAAGAGGTCGGTACCACAAATCGTACCCATCTCAAGGACTATGAACAGGCCATTGAGCACGATACGGCCCTCCTTTTAAAGGTTCATGCGAGCAATTACAGTGTGGTCGGATTTACCGCCAGTGTCTCTCTGGAATCGTTGGTTGATCTGGGCGCAAAGTACAAAATTCCGGTGATGGAAGATCTTGGCAGTGGCACTTTTGTCGATTTCTCAAAATACGGCCTCTTAAAGGAACCCATGGTTCAGGAATCGGTAAAAGCGGGCGCCGACATCGTTACTTTCAGCGGAGATAAGCTCCTTGGCGGTCCCCAGGCAGGCATCATTGTCGGAAAAAATAATATCATTGAAAAAATCAAAAACAATCCCATCAACAGAGCACTTCGTATCGACAAACTCACCCTTGCCGCCCTTGAAAGTACATTACGACATTATAGAAACATCGAAAAAGAAATGGACGCCATTCCGACCTTGCGCCTAATGACACTTCCTTTTGACCACATTCATTCAAACGCTCAAACACTTTTCGAAATACTTGAAAACATCGGTGATCCCAGATTATCAGTCAGTCTCATGGATATCTTCTCGCGACCCGGCGGTGGCTCGCTTCCCCTTTTAAAACTCCCCAGCAAAGGCGTGGGGGTTAAGGTACAGGGACTTTCAGCCAATGCCGTTGAAAAGCTGATGCGGGATAATGAATGCCCCATTATCGGACGAATCGAAGAAGATCTTTTTATTATGGATCTTAGAACCATATTGGATGATGAACTGCAACTTATTGAAAATGCTTTTAAACATATGTTGAAAAAGGCCGGATCATGACACACCAAAAGATAAAATTATTTCAAAACCGCTCATCTAAAAAAGAGTTTCTATTTTACAAAACAGATGCAAAGCCCAAAAAAGATTCGGCTGAAATTCTCTCTTCGGTAGAAACGAACAAAATTTTAAAAGCATTCCCGGATATTCTGGTGGGAAAAACCTTTATTGAAAATGCCTTGGCCCGATTGGAAACTGTAGAAAAATTTGAATCCATGGTCATCAAAATAGATCGTCTGAATCATGAAGGTTCTGAAACAGCCGGTAATGACCCTGTGGATATTTGGCTTGATGTGGCCGGTGTTATTGATACCATATGCCGGCATGAAAACGGAATATGGGGACGCCTTGATCAGGGAATGATCGGATGTTTTTTCTCCCTAACCAATCAAACGTCTTGCTTGGAATTTGCCCAAAAAATAAAAAAAACCCTTGCAGAATCTACAGATGAAACTATTTCCATCGGAATTGCCTCATATCCGACCCTCAGCTTCACTAAAGGCCAGATCATTGATAACGCCGGAAAAGCGCTGGATCATGCTGCATTTTTTGGCCCAGATAGTATTGTTCCCTTTGATGCCGTAAGCTTAAACATCAGCGGAGACAACCTGTACCAGAACGGAGACATCGATGGTGCTATTTCGGAATTTAAAACCGCACTCTTGCTTGACCCTTCGGATGTCAACATTCGTAACAGTCTGGGTGTATGTTATGGTATTTTGGGTGATTATGGGAAGGCACTTAAAGAATTTAAAGCGGTCCTTAAGCTCAATCCTGATGAGGTTATGGCCCTGTACAACATCGGTTTGGTAAACATGTTGACCCATAAAAAGTCTCAAGCGTTAAAATACTTTCTGGATGCCGACAGGAAAAAAGAAGAAGATATTTTCGAAGTTGCTTTTCAAATCGGAAGAGTTTATCTGGAAATGGAAAAGCCTGAGATGGCGAAAGAATTTCTCGAAAAAGCAGTAGAATTGAATCCCGGGTCATGGTCTGCACTGCATTCTTTGGGTGAATGTTGCACGGCCTTGAATATGACGGATGAAGCCATTTCGGCCTATAAAAAGGCCATTCGATTAAACCCGAATGATGCCGAGTCATTATCAGCCCTGGGTTGCCTGTTTGATCTTTTGGGTGAAAATCCCGAGAT
Source organism: Deltaproteobacteria bacterium (assembly GCA_019313025.1). The sequence goes on along the minus strand of JAFDCA010000611.1, from coordinate 7,182 downwards.
TACGACGATCTTTTGCCAGCAGAGCATCGATATTGCACCCGAAAACGGCCTTTATCGATACCGTCTTGGGAGCCTTTACCTTAAAAGAAACCAACTTGAAGACGCCTTGATACAGTTCCAAAAAGCACACGATCTGGGATACGACGCCAGAAAAATGATCAAAAAGATAAAAAAATTGATCAAGGATGCATGATGCAGGATACAGGATGAAGAATACAGGAAAGAGGAAAGAGACGTCAGCGGTCAGGGGCCAGAGGTTAGGGGGTATGATTAACCTAAAGAAACGGCGGTTTAGCAATGAAAAACATTATCTTGAACACACTTAAAGAGAGCGTCAACGTCAAAGATCGATTCATAAAAGAAAACATCGATCTCATTCAAAGGATTGCGGACCACCTCGCCTCCTGTATTACCTCCGGTCACAAAATTCTACTTTTTGGTAATGGGGGAAGTGCGGCAGATGCCCAGCATATCGCTGCTGAATTCGTCAACCGGTTTCAAATCGAACGGCCGCCCCTTGCTGCCCTGGCATTGACCACCGACACATCCATCATCACCAGCATCGGAAACGACTACCGGTTTGATGACATATTCACCAAACAAATTTTAGCTTTGGGAAGAAAAGACGATATCGCCATTGGGATCAGTACCAGCGGTAAATCAAAAAACGTTGTCAATGCCGTTCATGCAGCGAAAAATATCGGAATCTTAACCATTGGATTCACCGGTCGTGGCGGTGAACTGGCCGAGTGTGCAGATCATGTTTTTTCCGTAAAATCAGATGTAACTGCAAGAATTCAGGAAGTCCATACCACATTGGGCCATATCTTGTGCGATCTGGTGGACCGGATTTTGTTTCCGGAAAAATTCGTCAAATAATTCAAGGGTCGGTAAGTTTTTATTATAAATACTATATATCAACCCCGGCTCGGTGTGAGGGAGCGGAATAGATATTTTTTTTGAAAAAAAGCATTATCCATGGAGCTGATTGAACAAAAAAACTCCTCGATCCCTCAAATAGTTGCACTTTAGCCTTCTAAAAACATTATCGCTTTAGGCATCATTTAACTTATGGCTGAAAGAACTCGTGAATAATGGGTCGTAATGAAAGAACCAGCCCGGACTATTCATAAATGCCTCTGTTTTAACAGGCAAATTTATCTATACTGCCAAATTGCTTATGGTTTTTTCAATACGATCCCTAATCCACTCAAACAGCTTCCAGCCATAAGTTAAATGATGCCTAAAGCTCCTTCTTGTTGGGCGTAGTTGAAAATGAAGACCAATGAGAACGGTTTGTTTCAAAGCGCTAAACTTTTACCAGACAAGGGACATTATGGAGAAAAAATTTGAACCCATAGACTTGAGCAAAGTAAAAACATACCCGCTCTCAAAGCGAAAAAGCAAAGTATCCACAGACGCATTCGCAAAAGCATGGCAAAAGGGATTTACTTTTAAGGATTTTCTTAACCGGCTTCCGGATATACTTGCCGGAAATCATCTTAAAACCATCATGTCATCCACCGCAAAAGCGTTTCATGAAAATAAAACCATCGTTTTTGCCATGGGAGCACATGTCACGAAAGTGGGTCTAAATCCGGTTGTTATCGATCTCATGGAGCGCGGAATTATTACGGCTGTCGCCTTAAATGGCGCCGGCATAATTCATGATCTTGAACTGGCCATGGCAGGACAAACATCCGAGGATGTATCCGCATCCATCGGAAACGGCACCTTTGGCATGGCTCATGAAACCGGTGCTTTTTTATGTGATGCCATCCGTCGCGCCGGAAAAACATCCAGCGGACTCGGAGAAACCATCGGGGCTGTAATGATCGAAAAAAAACTCCCCTTTTTAGAACATAGCATCCTTGCTGCAGGTCGAAGGCTCGGTATCGCCGTAACGGTACATGTGGCATTTGGCACCGACATTATTCATATGCATCCCGGATTCGATGCAAAAGCAACCGGCGAAACGACTCACAGAGATTTTCGAACCTACGCATCCGTGGTGAGTACACTTGAAAAGGGCGTTTATTTCAATATCGGATCCGCCGTCATTCTGCCGGAGGTTTTTCTAAAAGCAGTCACATTGGCACGGAATTTAGGACATCAACTGAACGATTTCACCACAGTGAACATGGACTTCATCCGGCAATACCGGCCGATGACCAATGTCGTGAGCCGGCCCACCGCCGGCGGTGGTCGGGGATTCCACTTAACGGGCCATCATGAAATTATGCTGCCCCTTATTGCTGCCGGGATTATCGAGGAAATCGAATAGCCTATATTCCACAACAGGAACAATTAAAGGTTGATTTAACCTTATAAATGATTAGTTTATATATTCTGCCGTATCATAATACGCCGATGAAACATTTGACCTTAAAAAAACGATTTTGACTTTTTACACGTTCGGCAATACTTGAGGGAAAAAATAAGGAGCAACAAATAATGCCGATTTATGAATACCATTGTGATAAATGCAATAAAGATTTTGAGTGCCTGGTCTTCGGAAATGAACAACCCGATTGCCCTTCATGCAATAACAAAAAGGTGAAAAAACTGATGTCTGCATCGACCTTTTTCAGCAAGAGCGGGCATGGACTCACCACCAAAGCCGCTGCCGGATCGTCATCATGTACGGGATGTGCAGCAACCAGCTGCACGAGCTGTGATCACTGATGGGAAAAATCCTAATAATAGGAACCAGAGGAAGTAAACTCGCACTCTGGCAGGCCAATTGGGTCAAATCGTCCCTTGAAGCTAAACACCCCTCCCTTTCAATTCAACTTGAAACGATAAAGACAAAAGGTGATAAAATCCTCGATGTCCCCCTTGCCAAGGTTGGCGGCAAAGGTCTTTTTGTCAAGGAAATCGAAGAAGCCCTTTTAGACGGCAAAATAGATCTTGCTGTGCACAGCATGAAGGATATGCCGGGTGAAATACCGAAAGGGTTATGTATCGGTGCAATCCCCCAGCGAGAAATCCCCCAAGATGTTCTAATTTCCAGAAACAAAACACACCTGTCAAAGCTGGTTTCCGGTGCCAAAATCGGTACCAGCAGCCTTCGGCGAAAGGCACAGCTTCTTCATGCCAGGCCCGATCTGGTAATCTTGCCTTTAAGGGGGAATCTTGATACGCGTCTTAAAAAGCTCGAAACTGAGAATCTAGATGCCATCATCTTGGCGGCGGCGGGTGTCAAACGCCTGGGACTTGAAAACAGAATTACCGAATATCTGGATGAAAACATCATGCTGCCGGCAGTGGGCCAGGGAGCACTCTGTATCGAAATCAGACAACATGATCCCGATGTCGAATCGATTGTGGCCACTCTCGAAGATCCTCAAACACGGGCGATCATTTTGGGTGAACGCGCATTTTTAAACCGCCTTGAGGGCGGCTGTCAAGTTCCCATTGCCGCTTACGGAAAGATCGATAAAAACATATTTACGCTTTCCGGACTTGTGGCGACCCTTGACGGTAAAACTCTTTTTAAAGAAACGATCATTGGACCCATCGATTCATCCGAAAGTCTTGGGATAGAACTTGCAGAACGGTTAATTTCAATGGGAGCCGAAAAAATAATCGAAGCCCTAAAAGACGAATTTAATGAAAACGATGACGGGTAAAGTATTCCTGGTCGGTGCCGGCCCCGGTGATCCGGGGCTGATTACCGTTAAGGGATTGGAATGTATCAAACGAGCGGATGTTTTAATCTACGATTTTCTTGCATCCTCAATTTTATTGAAAGATGCTTCCAAAAATGCAGAGATCATCTATGTGGGTAAAAAAGGAAGTGATCATACGTTTTCTCAGGAACAAATCAACGCCCTTATGGTTGAAAAAGCCGAAATTGGTTTGACGGTTACTCGACTCAAGGGAGGTGATCCTTTAATATTCGGCCGCGGTGGTGAAGAAGCGGAGGTTCTAATTCATGCAAACATCCCGTTTGAAATTGTACCCGGCGTCACGTCGGCCATTGCAGTCCCGGCCTATGCCGGAATTCCGCTGACTCACAGAAAATTCACTTCCACACTTGCTTTTATTACCGGCCATGAAGATCCGACAAAAAAAGAATCGAGTATAGACTGGAAATCACTTGCCAAAGGAATCGGGACCCTTGTCTTTCTGATGGGGGTCAAAAACCTGCATCATATCAGTGACGGTCTGATCCGTCACGGTATGCATCCCGATACGCCGGCAGCGCTTATTCGCTGGGGAACCACCGCCAAGCAAGTCACTGTTACAGGAACAATCGGCACGATTTTTGAACTTAAAAATGCCCACGGTATCAAACCACCTGCTATTCTTGTTGTCGGTCATGTGGTAAAGTTAAGAGAAAAAATGAAATGGTTTGAAAACAGACCTCTGATGGGACGAAGCATCGTGGTAACCCGATCCAGGGAACAGGCCAGCGATCTGGTTAAACGTCTTTCCGATTTAGGTGCAGAATGTCTGGAATGCCCGACCATAAGAGTCGTCCCGCCGGATGACTTCAAGCCCTTGGACACGGCCATTGACAATCTTTTTTTTTATGACTGGCTGATGTTTACCAGTGTCAACGGCGTTAATTTCTTTTTTAACCGCCTTTTTGAAAAAAACAAAGATGTACGAGATCTAAATCATGTCCGAACAGCGGTTATCGGACCGGCTACGGCCAAAAGACTTTTTAACTTTGGATTCCAAAGCGATATTGTTCCAGAAAGTTATAAGGCCGAATCCGTTGTTAAGTCATTTGCCAAAGAAGATATCATGGGGAAAAAGATATTGCTGCCACGTGCAAAAGAGGCCAGGCAGGTATTGCCCTTGGCGTTGACAAAAATGGGAGCGGTTGTTGATGATGTCGCAGCATACTGTAACCAACCGGTAAAAGACGGTGCTGATATCCTTTTAGAACGACTTAAAGAGCGCACCGTCGATATGATCACATTTACCAGCTCATCCACCGTAAAAAATTTTCGTTCCCTTCTTCCATCCGGAAGTTTGGACAACCTGATTAAAGGTGTCACCATTGCCGGCATCGGTCCCATAACTGCCGATACCGCGCGTAATCTCGGATTCGATGTTCATATCGTTGCCGAATCTTACACCATCGATGGACTGTGTGATGCCATTCAGCAATACTATCGGAGACAAAATGACAACGCACACACACAATCATGTTGAAACTTACAACGGTCTCGTAGGGCTTGGTTTCGACCGAGAAACCGATGAAAACACCATCATCTATTATCTTCAGAAATTCTCCGATGACACGCTCATGAAAGAATTGATAACGAGACTATCCAATGAAGAACTTGAAGAAATTTTTTTTCTGCTGACGCGGATTCTTAAGAAACATCTTAAGGATCCGGAGTATCACCGTCTTTTTTTAAAGGACCATCATCCAATAAATCAGGAGTAACGCCATGTTCACTGAAAAACAGCTGGATAGGTATGCAGATGCGTTGCTGTGGGGACTCAAAACTGCCAGAACCAAAAAATTTAAAGAAAATGACATTGTGCTCATCCGCTATGATATGCCTGCTGTCCGACTTGCAGAAACAGTCTATTCAAAACTTATCAATATGGGAATTCATCCTGTCCTGCGCACAAACCTTACCGCAAATATGGAGCAGCACTTTTTTGAACAAGCAAATAACAAACAGATTATTTTCCAGCCGCCTGGTGAAAAAGAACTGTTTAACCGTTTAAACGGCGGTATTTTTATGTATGCACCTGAATCGATAACACACCTGAGTCACATAGATCCAAAAAAAATCGGCAAAGCTGCCGTGGCTCGAAAATATCTGCGCGATATACTCGATGCCCGGGATCAAGCCGGCGATTTCGGATGGACCCTGTGCATCTATCCCACAAAAGAATTGGCCAAGCATGCCAAACTTTCAATGAAAGCCTATACCGCCCAGATTATAAACGCATGTTTTCTGAACAGAACGTCACCGGTTTCCCATTGGCAAGATATTTTTCATAACGCAACCGCCATTAAAAAGTGGCTCAACAGCATGAACGTGAAAGCCTATCATGTCGAATCAGAAAATGTCGATCTTTTGATAACACCGGGAGAAAAAAGAAAATGGGTCGGCATTTCAGGTCATAACATTCCGAGCTTTGAGATATTTCTTTCACCGGACTGGAGAGGCACCCGGGGGACATACTTTTCAAATCAGCCCTCATTTCGAAGCGGCAACTATGTAAAAGGGGTAAGGCTTGAATTTAAAAACGGCGCTGTGGTCAGGGTCAACGCGCAAAAGGGTGAAAATTTTGTCATTCAACAGCTCTCAATGGATAAAGGCGCCAACAAGGTGGGTGAATTTTCTTTGACAGACAAAAGATTCTCCAGGATCGACACCTTCATGGCAAACACACTTTTTGATGAAAATTATGGCGGGAAATACGGAAACTGTCATCTGGCACTGGGTTCTTCTTATGCCGATACATATAATGGCAATCCAAAGAAATTGACCAAAGAAAAAAAGAAACACTTAGGTTTCAATGATTCAGCCCTACACTGGGACCTCGTCAATACTGAAAAGAAGCGGGTTGCCGCTCATCTTGCATCCGGCAAAAAGGTGACCATCTATGAAAACGGCATATTTTCAATGTAAGCGTTTATCCGATCAAACGGTTTCAATTCTGGTAAAACCATCTATTAAAAAACCTTAAGCTTATACCTTGTATTTGCCAAAGTCCTCGGGATTGAGGTTTTCAAGATATTCCGCCCATTTTTTTCCGTCTTCGCTCTTATTTAAGACTTCATAATCACTTTCGAGCATCTGAGATTTATCAAAAATTTTATCATCCACATAAATCGGTGCACCAAACCGAAGGGCGATGGCAATCGCATCACTTGGGCGGGCATCCATGTCGAAACTCTTATCTTTTGATACAAAATATATTCTGGCATAAAATGTGTTGTCTTTTAAATCACACACTTCAACCTTTGATACCGCCATCTCCAGATTGTCGACAAAATTTTTGAAAAGGTCATGGGTCATCGGCCGGTCGAATTTGATATCTCTGAGCGCTGAAGCAATGGATGTCGCTTCGAGTAAGCCGATCCATATCGGCACCGCTTGATCACCTTTAACCGATTTTAAAATAATTATCGGTGTGTTTGAAGTTGGATCTATTGCCATGCTTGCGATGTTTACTTCATGCAACATAACTCTTTTCTCC